>CAYRDO010000001.1:0-91861 GCA_964422985.1 uncultured Rhodohalobacter sp.
ATATTAAATTCAATATCCTGATAGGTAATGATGGTACTGTTTCCTTCCTCTTCAATTGGGTTCATCTCCATTTTTGTGGGGATTAGTCGGCCGCCCAATTCTCTCACATCGGAGCCGGTCATTGTTCTGACCAGCGTATCATCCTCATCATAATATTCAGCGCGGAGATTCAAGTATTCATCCTTCGATATATAGCTGATTACTTTCGCCCAAACGATCGGAGCATCCGGTTTTGGAGTCATCTCAATTTTGTAGCAGTCGTAGCCACTGACGGCGCTATCTTCCAGCATTTCATACGTGTAATCCGTAACGATGGATGATTCCCTAACCAAATCATTATTCGAAAAATCTGATCCCATCCACGACTGACTCATCATCGACGGCGGCATTTTAATCGTACGGTTTACATCGGGCAGCCAGTTCCAGATCTCGTTTTCACGCATCAGGAACGAGGTGCCTTCATCACGCGCCGGTGCTGTAATCAAAATCAGGCTGTAATCTTCTCCCATACTCCAGCTTTTCATCGATACGCTGCGCTCCCAACTTGGGCGCACAATATGCATGGTGATTTCGGCACGTGAACTTTCACCTTCCATTTTTTTATAGGCTTCTTCCACAATTTCTGCCGCCGTTTGTGCAAACGTCGAGCCGGCAATTATTACGAGTAAACAAATCGTCATAAAACAACTCTTAATCGGGTACATACTCCTCCAGTATTTTAGCTTTCATTTCCTGCAATGGATAATCATCGCCCATGGTGATATATCCCATTAAAATTCCATCCATCAGTGCGCCCAGTTGATACGCTTCCAGTTCCGGCTGTTCATGCCCCAAATCCCACATAATCTCTTTGAACATCAAAATTTGTCTCTCCTGAACTTTGTCCAATTTTGGTTTGAGGCTGTCGAACACATCAGGCTGAAGAGCTAACGAGACCATCAATCGCCCCATTCCGGTTTCTTTCTCAATAAATTCGAACGTTTGCTCCAGGGTTTGTTTGATCTTTTCTGACGGGCCAAATTCTTCCGGGAAATTCATCATTTGATCTCCCATCGCTACCAATTGATCGAAAATAGCTTCTAATATGGCCTCTTTGCTGTCGAAGTAATGATAGATCAATCCTTTGGATATTCCCGCTTTTTTTGCAACAGCGGCTATACTCGTTTTCGAATATCCTTCCTTGGCAAACAACTCAAAAGCCGAATCAATAATTTGCTTTTGGGTTTGTTGCCGAATCTCTTCGTTTTGCTGTGCTGTTCGTGGGCTCATCTTTTAATTGACTAAACGTTCAGTCAAAAATTTAGATAAATAATATCACAAATCAAACAGATTTAATTTTTTACTCAAATACGCGAATGTAGTCGATCACCATCTCTTGAGGAAATTCGGTAGTTTGATCCGGATTGCCCGGCCAGTTTCCACCAACAGCTACATTCATAATGAAAAAGAAAGGCGCATTGAATGGATAATTGTTTACAGTAGAGGCCGAAAATGTCTTGAATTCTTCATTATCCACATACCAACGGATTTGATCTCTTTCCCAAACCAATGTGAAGACATGGAATTGATCAGAAAAAGTTCCGTTGGAAAGTCCTTTCATACTGCTTGATGAATTGTATCCACTATCATCATAATGAACAGTCCCGTGAACTATGCCGGGCTCATGACCCACAAGCTCCATGATATCAATCTCACCGGAAGCCGGCCAACTAACCTGATCGATATTGGCCCCGAGCATCCAGATAGCGGGCCAGATTCCCTGGCCTTTTGGAAGTTTTGCGCGCACATCAATCCGGCCATATTGGAGTTCTACTTTGTTTTCTGTTTTGATTCGAGCTGATGTATACCCACCGCCTTCCTTCCGAGCGGTGATGGTCAGTTTACCATTTTCTACTTTAGAATTGGACTCCTCATCTGTGTATTCTTCAAGCTCATTATTTCCCCATCCACAGATTCCTTCATTACATCCATTGCCAATCTCGTAGGTCCAATCGGCAGAGTTTAATTGATCTCCATTAAATTCATCGCTCCACTTCAAACTCATCGACGGATATTCTTCAGGTGTGAAAAAACCATCTTCATCCGACATAATCTCAGCCATTTCATCATCGTCGTTAATGGTGATATTGTAGCTTGTTTGTCGGCCCTCAGCGGTCAGTCTTAGAGAAAACGTTTCTGATAACTCGAAGTGCTCGTCTCCAATAATCTCAATTGGGATAGTGGCATTTAAATTTTCCGGACTGAAGGTTAGTTCGCCACTACTTGAATTAAAATCTTCTCCAATTTTGGCTGATTCTTCGACCATTTCGAAAGGTACGGTCAAATCAGAAGCGAGTGATCCCTCCAATGAAACCTGTATTGGGGCAGTCTGATTGGTATTTCCCTCTACAATCGTGGCATTCTGAATGGTGAATTTCTCAATTGTATTCTCCTGATTGCTCTCTTCATTACATCCAATCAAAAGAATGCAAAATGAAAGACTAAAGATTATGAAGATTCCTCTCTTGAAATGGGATAAAGCATCTGTCATGGCATCAATATCTTAGTTCAAATAATTGCAGTAGAAGTGTACAATATTTGGACGAACAAAGCATACCTGTGGTCTAAAAGAACTGTACGCCTGCAGAAAAACCAACCCAAAAATCAAAGTTGTGGCCGCCACGGTTTCCATCGAAGATTGAATACCAAGAATAATCTCTTTGATCATCTTCATCAGTAACCAGCAAGTTCAGGCTCGGTCCGGCATAGATTCCAACATTTCTGCCGAGTTCTTTTCCAAGAAGATATCGGAAACTGTATAAGCTGCTTTCCCAAATATCATCTTCCTCTTCCTGGATGCTTTGAATCGAAAAATCTTTCATTCGGAAATATCCCTCAAAACGGTCGTTGTTCCACGCCTCTTCCAAAGGCGAGTGAAGCCCAATGGTCCATCCGAAACTCCATAAATCCTCGTTATTCAAAGCCGAGTTGTACCCCAGAGAGATCATATTATAGACATCCATGGTGCCGAGTTTCAAGCCAAAGTTTGTGTACCCTCCATCACTAACCCACACATCCACATTTTTCCGGCCATTCCCATACAAACTAATCAAGCCGACCGGTACGCCTTCAAAATTATCTGCAATGTTTACCAGGCCAACCTGAATGCCTTGGGCTTCATCAGCAATATTGGCAATTCCTGCCATTTGGATTCCCTGCATATCTCTGCCGATATTTAAAATTCCTGCCGCTGAAATCCCCTGCATTTCATCAGCAACATTCAAAATTCCCGACAATAATATTCCCTGAGAAGCTCCACCGCTGAAATTTCCGATACCGGACATCATGATCCCCTGAATATCTCCACCCCCGGCATTCGCAATTCCGGCAAATTGCATGCCTTGAACATCTTCTCCCGCGAGATTCGCAATACCGGCGAACTGTAATCCCTGAATGCCACCGGCTCCCAGGTTTAATAAACCAGAAAACTGAAGTCCCTGAACATATCCGCCTGAGATATTTGCCAACCCGGAAAACTGCAGTCCCTGCATATCCCCACCGGCAATGTTTACCAAACTACCCATATTCAAGCCGGCCATATCTCCGCCCGTAAGATTTACAGCTCCAAGCTGAAATCCTTTCGCGTAGTACCGGTTGATGTTCACCAATCCAATCTCATATCCGTCCAGCGCTCCATGATAACCGGCCAGAATGTTCAAAGAATATTTGGCTGAATAATTCGGCGCATCAACACCATTAGTACTGAGTCCGGGCACAAGTGTAACCCGAACAGCTCTGTATTTAAGATCAGAGTTTTGTTGGGCTTCGGTTGTTTTTATCCCCAAAATGCAAACGAATACAAATAGAATTGGCAGAGCTTTTTTCATCTTTAAATAGTTGTGTTCTTTTTTTCAGAGTTGCACTACGAAAATTGGATCAGATTGTTTTGCAAAAAACCTATGAAAAACTAATTCATGGAAGTTTGGTTATCTGATTTTCCTCGTCGATTCTTCTTAAGAAAGGTCTCTTAAAAAGCGTATCTTTTGCCACAAATCGGAAGAACTATTTGTATGGATATCAACATTTCATCTGAAACAGGTGCCTTAAAGGGCGTCATCGTTCATTCACCGGGGCGGGAGGTCTCTCTTGTGAATCCGAACTTAAAAGAGGAACTCCTTTTTGATGACATTATTTTTGAAAGTGATGCCCGCCACGAACATCTCGACATGCTAAAGATTTTTAGCGCAGCAATGCCGGGTGATGGCGAAATTTTTGAAATCATGAATTTGGCTGAGGAGGTTTTTCAGACTGAAGATGTTCGGGCAGAGTTTATCGAGTTGATGATTAAGGAGCTGCCGTTTGAAAATATTCACACCATCGAAAAAGAGCTCATCCATCTTACAGCGAAAAAGTTTGCCCGCTTTGTTGCTGAAGGCGTTCTGGAAAATCAAACATTCAATATTCATCCGGCCCCCAACCTTCTCTTTACCCGTGATCTTGCCGCAATAGCAGGCAAATCTGTGATACTTTCCAGGGCAGCTAAGCAAGCCCGCACCAGAGAGTTCTTGTTGATGAGGACTATTGTACATCATCATCCACTGTTTGAATCGGTAAGAGGAAATACAATCACCATTGGCGGAAATCAAACGATTGAAGGCGGGGATGTTTTGGTGGCTTCAGACAAAATTGTTTTGATTGGCATGAGTGAGCGAACCTCGTTCAGCGGCTTAATGGGAGCTGCCGAGCAGTTGCTTCGACATGGCGTGGAGCACGTTTTGGCAGTAGATATACCCAAACAGCGATCGTCCATGCACCTCGACACCATTTTCACCTTCGCTGATGAAACCGAGTGCGTGGCATTCCCTCCATCTATTGAAGAACAAACAAATAACGTTGTTGATCTGTTTTTAAATGGAGATGCCGTACAAGCCCGCCAATGCAATTCCCTCAAAGATACACTTGAGGAATTAACCGGGAGTAAGTTTACGTTTATCAAGTGCGGTGGCGAGAAACGTATCGATCAGTTCCGCGAGCAGTGGACAGACGGAGCCAATCTTTTCGCTCTTGCACCAGGAATTGTGGTGGGATACGGCCGCAACACAAAAACGTTTGAAGCGTTAGTGAGCCATGGCTACACGCATATGAATCAATTTGAGTTTGTTGAAGAATTTGAAAACAGGGATGTTGACCCTGAGAAAGACGGAAAAATTGCAATCAGTTTTGAAGGTCACGAACTTTGCCGCGGCCGGGGCGGGGCAAGATGTATGACGATGCCCGTCTCACGACAATGAAAGAATCAATTGAAACGAATTAATCTGAAGTAACTTGCCAATTCCAGAAGCAGAAACGCAGACGCAGGAAGTTCCCACGTTTAAAGAAAAGCCCAAAAATCAACCCAACGCCTGGACCATTCTCAAGCACTTTGCTCTTTTTGTAGCCACTTTTGCATGTGTAACATTTGTTGGAATTTTTTGGGTTGGGCAGTCGGCAGACTCCAGTTCCTATTTTGATATGTGGCCGGAAGGAGCCCTTTTTGCCAGCCTTCTTTTAGCTTTTTTGGGAACACATGAGTTTGGTCACTATTTCGCAGCGCTCCACCACAATGTAAAAGTCACTCTTCCCTATTTCATCCCAATTCCTTTGGGGATCGGTACGATGGGAGCCGTGATCAAAATTGAAGAGCGAATCCAGGAAACCAAGAAACTGTTTGATATTGGAATTGCGGGACCTATCGCAGGATTTGTGGTTTCATTGATTGTGCTTTTATATGGTTTTTCAACCCTACCGGAACCGAGTTTTATTGAAAACTTTGCCGGACATGAAGAAGTGATCAGTCATGTTCAGGAGACGGGTCAGTATCCTGAAACTCCACCCGAAATTGAAGATGCACCTGAAGGAACGACGATTATGTTAGGCAACACTCTGCTCTTTTCTTTCTTGGCTAGTTTCTTTGAAAACGTACCGCCAATGTATGAGATGTATCACTTTCCGTTTTTGTTCGCGGGATGGCTGGGACTATTTTTTACAGCGTTGAACCTCATGCCGATCGGCCAATTAGACGGCGGACACATTTTATACTCGCTGATTGGGTATAAAAATCATCGAAAAGTAGCTCGAATCTGTTTTGGATTTATTGCTACACTCGGTGGCATTGAAGCCATTCCGTTCCTGTTTTTGAATATCAACGGCTGGCTGCCCGGATATGGATTTCTTTCGGTGATGTTATGGGCACTCGTGTTGTTGTTCCTGTTTCGAAAAGCGTTTTATGCTGATCATGTTTGGATCGCTCCGACTTGGGCAATATCGCTGATTACGTCCGTTGCATATCTTTATTTTACCGCAGGATTTGATAAATCCGGATCGTTGATTTGGGTATTTTGGAGTTTCTTCCTTGTTTACTTTGTGAAGATGGAACATCCACCGGTCATGTTTGAACGGCCGTTAACACCCGTAAGAAAATGGCTGGGCTGGGCTGCGATGGTGGTATTTGTGCTTTGCATCAGTCCAACGCCCATTTATTTTGTGAATTGAATTTTGAAATATTCTCCCCTTGAGGGGAGTCCCAGATTTATCTGGAGAGGGGTGTCATCCCCCGAGTTCCCACGACATTCGTCGTGCTAACATTCCCCCCTTCGAAGGGGATTTTCTCGAACCATATTAATTGTTATTCAATGAAACTTCTTAAGCTTTCTATTCCACTATTTCTTTTACTATTAATCTCTTGCGGTGAATCTGAACCCGAGGTTGTAGATGAAAACGCTCCGCTTCCCGAAAAGATTGATCAATTGATTGAAGCGAATGAGTACGAGTCGGCTCTGTCTTTGCTGGAAGATGAAGACACTTCAGACCCCAATATTCAACAACTACTGGAAAAAACCCACCTGAATTATGCGCTTCACAGCATGAATACGTTCGATCAGACAGAGATGAGAACACGAATGAACCGGGCACTTACTCAGTTTACGGAAGTGTTACGCATCAACCCGGAAAATGAAGTGGCGCGGACCAATATCAATCAAATTCTCTCGATATACCAAACCATGCCCGATCGCGATCCTGAACCTGAAGTTGTTGAAGGTTTACGTGAAGTAGGGATTGAGTATTAAATTTCTCGTAGACTGAGACGATCCGTTGCTCATTATGTTTATAAACTCCTTCAGTTTGAGTCTGTCTGTGCTGAGATTTCGGAAGCCAGACTTGAACTGACGGTAGACAATTATCCAGAAATCTTTCATCATTCTGAGTTCAGTGAGAATCTGCTTACCTTGTAAATCAGAAAACAACGTTTAAACTCATCAAATAAAAATCGCTTTGGCGAAAAAAGATCAACATAAAAACACACCGCCTACCATTCAGAACCGAAAGGCTCGGCACGATTATCATATCGATGATACGTATGAAGCCGGCATTGTATTGAAGGGAACCGAGGTGAAATCGATTCGGAACGGTAAAACCAGTCTGAATGAAGCTTTTGCCTACCTCAGCGATGGCGAAGTGTGGCTGAAAAATATGTACATCAAGCCGTATAAATTCGGATCGTATGCGAATCATGATGAGCGCCGCGACCGAAAACTTCTTCTGAAAAAAAGAGAGATCCGCGAAATCGATAAGCATATCAACCAGAAAGGATTTACACTTGTGCCCTTGAAACTCTATTTCAAAGGCGGTTATGCCAAGGTACTGATGGGATTAGCACGCGGTAAGAAGCAGTACGATAA
Source organism: uncultured Rhodohalobacter sp. (assembly GCA_964422985.1). Classification (GTDB taxonomy): domain Bacteria; phylum Bacteroidota; class Rhodothermia; order Balneolales; family Balneolaceae; genus Rhodohalobacter. The sequence goes on from CAYRDO010000001.1 coordinate 7,698, forward strand.
GCGCGAAGATATTAGAGAGAAAGATGTTCGCCGCGAACTGGATCGTAAAATCAAAGGAAATTACAGCGTAAACCTTTGATCAAAATAAAAAAGGCCTGATTCATTTCGAATCAAGCCTTTCTATTAAAAAAATAAATGGAAGTTACTTTACTTATCCTTCACTTCCCTGATTTTCATTGAGGCCTAACTCCTCTTCTACACGGGCCATCAGTTCCGGGTCTTGTTGAGCACCCATAATAATCTGCTGATACCGCTGCATCGTCAGACCATTTTCCTGAATTTTTTCGCTCATTTTCTGGCGCGCTTCTGTTTGAATTTGCATCAAGGTTGGCTGAAGGGTCTTAATTTTTGATCGCTCCTCTTCAGTAATGTTAACCTGTTGGGCCATTTGCGGATTTTGCATCGCCATCATCATCTGTTGAAATCGTTGAAAACTCAATTCTTCTTCTTCAACAGCAGTTTTAACTTTCTCTTGTGTTTCCATTTGGATTGGTTCCAATGCTTCGGCAGCATCACCAAGTTTTGTGAGCTCTTCATCACTAACATCCGATGAAGTTGGCAATTCTGGTCGTTGTTGCTGCGGAGGCATTTGCGGTTGCTGTTGCGCCTGGGCAAACAAAGAACCAGCCGCCAAAAATGTACAAATAAATGTTAGTACTAACTTTTTAGAAATATTCATTATATGAAATTGATTCAGATTGATCTGCAGTTAGCTAACTACAGTAGTCTATTTTTATTATGATTAGTTTGAACGGTGCCTGCCTTCTTATGTTCCGAAGACAAAAAAGGCTAATCCAAATCGAATTAGCCATTTTTTTAAAGAAGGTTTTTGATAAGCCGAATTCTGTATCCCGACAGTAGCCGAGATGGCAACCATTTATCTTGCCCTGATGTTGCCATCAGGATCATATGCGTTCTACCCGGTTGTATAGCGACGAGTGGCGCACAACCTGCGCGAACTTGCACCCTGTAAGGTTTGCCCTGCCTCCGAACGTCGCCGCCGGAGCGGTGAGCTCTTACCTCACCGTTTCACCTTTACCCTCCCGACGAATCAGGAAGGAAGTTTGTTTTCTGTGGCACTGGCTATCCCGTTTTGACCCGGAATCTTCCCGTTAGGAAGTACAGTACTCGTAGGTGTTCGGACTTTCCTTCCCCCCGAGAAACCGGAGAGACGATTGCCTAAAAACCTAACTAAAGATAATGATTCTTTGTTGATTTAAATAACGAAGGGAGAGACGATATCATTTTACAGTTATATAAAACGGCTAGCTGAGCTGTTAACACCATAAAAGCCTCGCCTTCACGTGTCCACAAACCGTATTACATTGAGTTATAAACTTTTATATCTCGAGCTGTTTCTTCGCTTCTTCAAAAAAGGAAGGATCAATCACAATTCGGCCGCTGTTCTCATCGATAATCACTTTGTTTTTTCGGCGAACTTCAACCTGTGTTTGTGGTGGAAGTGCCATTCCCAAAGCAGCACCTTTTTCCATGGCTACAACGGCAATTCCGTTAGTAAGTCCATTTCGAAGGCGGTTATAACTGCGAACGTAGCGGTTATCGAGTTCTTCTTCCATCTCTTCCCGTTTGTCGAGAAGTTTTTCCTCTTCGGCTTTTGTGCTTTCAATTACCTCATCAAGATTCTCTTTCTTCTCATCATGAAGTTTTTGAGTTTCTTCGAGTCGCTCCTTCTTTTCAGCCAATTCTTCATCAAGCTCTTCCTGGCGCTTTTCTATCTCTTCGATTCTTGATGTTGAATTTTCAACAAACTGTTTCTGAGCCTCGATCTCTTTGGTCAGCGCATCGTATTCACGGTTATTTCGGACTGAAAGCTGCTGCTCTTCATACTTCTCGGTTTTTTCGAGAGCAGATTCAATTTCCAGTTCCAGCTTTTTCTTTTCAGCCGTTAGATCATCTTTCTCCTCTTCCAGCTGACTGATTTTAGCTTCATACCGGTTAATGTTTGTTTCAATATCAAGAACCTCTTCTGGTAAATCCCCTCGAAGCTGACGGATTTCATCGATCCGACTGTCGATATATTGAAGATTTGCGAGTTGTTGAAGTACCTCTTGCATGGTATTGATTTAGGAAATTTTAGATGTTTTTATTTTCAAATTCGGTAACGTAGATCTCCATCGGGTTTGTAACATTTTCTGTGGCTTCCACTTGCAGATGTTCAAACGCTTCGGACAACTCTTTGCGGATTGCTTCAACGACCGGAAATTCACTTTCATAGTGCCCCGCATCTACCAATAAAAAGTTCGATCGCTCACTAAAGTAATCGTGATATTTGATATCAGCGGTAACAAAAGCATCAGCGCCCGATTTAATCGCCTTATCTTTCAGAAACACCCCGGCCCCGCCGCAAACTGCAACTTTCTTAATTCGTTCTGCCTTTCCGGAATATCGGAGAGACGGCACATCTAATGCCCGGCAAACCAGGTGCAGAAACTCTTCCATCGCAATCCCGTCGTCGGGATAGAATCCAAGTACACCCATTCCAAAATTATTGGTTGGGGTAGACATCTCCATCTCCTGGAAGCTCCCTTTCTTCAAAAGTCCCTCTTTTTCAAGTGCATTCCGAAGCTGCGATACATAATGCTTATCGATAATCGCCTCAAAATTCTTCTGCCCATCTTTTCTGCCATCTACTTCATAAAAATGAGCTTCTTCGGCCGAATAGTAATTCAAAAGTTTGAGCACAGCCTCCGTGTCCTCATAATCTGTAGTCAGAGAAATTTTCCGGCTGATGTTATAGGCTTTATCAAGGAATTGAAGATTATCCAGTCCAAGATTATTTGCAAGCACAAACGAAACACCATCAAGTGCGGCATCCAGATTTGTGTGTGCAGAGAGCAGTGAAATATTATTTTGAATCATTTTATAGATGATTCGTCCCTGCTCGTCCGTAGGATTTATACTGGATATTTTTTGAAAGATGAGTGGATGGTGAGAAACAATGAGTTCACATTTTTTGCTGATGGCTTCATCAACAACTTTTTCTGTTACATCGAGGCAAACTAAAATTTTTGAAACCGATGCCTTGGGATCGCCTAGTAAAAGTCCAACATTATCATAACTCATTTTTATGCCCGGGGGAGCCCACTGGTGCATAAAGTTCGTTATATGACTTACTTGGGTGTTCAAGTCTGTTCTCCTCCCATCAACAATTGATATGATCGTTCAGTCTTCCGGGATTCGAACCGTGCGGTTGTCCTAATCTTGGATATTCGCTGGTGTGTCATTGTTTTTTCCACAGACTTCAAAAATACGAATCATTTTCTTCCATCAAAAACAATTTTTGGTCAATTTTACCGGTTCTCACAATGTTTTTTTGATTCTGATTGTCCACGGTAAAAAATTGGAATCCAATTTAAGCTTTTACACATTATTTGTGGATTTATCGGACAAACAGATACCTTTCGATTATATGGCACCTTGTGATGTGCTGTTGTAACAAGATTCATAAATGAAACGTGCCCAAAAATTTTCTATGAGCGAAACGATTCACGACCGATATCAACAAACAAAAAAACAAATTGCTGAAGCCTGCAAAAAAGCGGGAAGAGATCCTTCCGAAATTCTCCTGGTTGCTGTAAGCAAATTGAAACCGGACGAAGACATCCTTGAGTTGCGAAAGGATAATCACATCCACTTTGGCGAAAACCGTGCGAAAGCTTTGGAAGACCGAATGGAGTCCATAGGTGATGAATCGATCCAATGGCATTTTATCGGAAACCTGCAAACCAACAAAATCAAATATATGGCTCACCGGGTGAATTGGATTCAATCGGTTCACAAAAAGAAAGCTCTGAGAGAAATTGAAAAACGAGCTTCCAGGGAGAACAGAACGATCAATACTCTCATCCAGGTAAATATCAGCGATGAAGATCAAAAGAGCGGATGCGATCCCGAAGATTTGGAAAAGATTCTGAAATATGGTCAGTCCTTAGAATACACCAAAGTTCGCGGGTTGATGGGTATGGCCACCTACACGGACGATCACGACATTGTTCGGCCTGAATTTAAACTTCTCAAACAGTTATTTGATGAGCATCAGCACCTTAGTGAAGGCTCGGTAAACATGGAACATATTTCCATGGGTATGACCAATGATTTTGAAGTGGCCATTGAGGAAGGAGCTACAATGCTTCGAATTGGTACAGGCATTTTTGGAGAGCGCAACTATTAGAGAATGCAAACGTTATAAAAGATCGACCTGAAAACTTGCTATTTACAATTTTGATCTGTTACATACACTTTCGGGTAGATCCTAAATAGCTGCATTGTTTTTTGGGTTAACTGGAATATTAAACAATACCTAATTGACCCTATGTCTCCTACGTTAATTGCTATAATTATTCTCACAGCTGTTATCGGCGGCTACCTGATTGATTACCAAAAAAGTAAACTGGAGTGGCAATCAAAAAATAGTAAACAAGATGAGCAGGTTGATGATCTTCGAAAGCTAGTACAGCAAATGAAAAAGAGAATTGAAAATCTCGAAGCAATTGCGGCTCAAAATCCTGATGATTTTAAAATGGGAGATGCAAATCCCCGGGAGTTTATCGAAATTAATGACCAACAATCCACAAAACAGGAGAACAGAAAAAAAGTGGCTAACCAAGCAAAAGCAACAGGTGATTAAAAATGGAATTTTTACAGTTTCTTGAACCTTGGATGATTCCCATCGTTATAATGGTCTGCGTTACCCTTATCGTAGCTATTTCGGTGATAGGCAATATTATTACGACATCTATGAAAAAAAAGAACAGTAGCTTGTCTGATAATCAGGAGTTCCTGGAAGCATTGCGCGATTTTAAAGAGAACATGGATCGCCGTGTTAGTAATCTCGAAAAAATAGCTGCAGCGGAGAATCCCAAAACAAATTCAACGAAAAAGCGGGAACCACAAAAACAACGTACAATTGAGTTAGAGATGGATGACGACAGATCTACCCAACAGGAATTAAATAAGTCATCTAAACTCAAAAATATGTTAAACAAATAGTAAAACAGATATGAGTCCGGATGAAGTAATTGGAATGGCGATTTTTTTTGGGAGTATCGTCTCCATTGTGTTTATCATAATGGTTGGGAGTCTTATTAAAACGTGGATGAAAAGAGGATCTACGAAAAACTTATCGGAAAATCAGGAATTTCTGCAGGCTCTCCGCGAATTCAAAGAAAATATGGAAAGAAGGATGTCGAATCTTGAAGAGATTGTTTCTGCTGAAAAGCCCTCTTATACTTCAATGAAATCCGGTAAGAAAAAGAAAAATACCCAAAGTGCTATTGAGCTTGATTTTGAGGATGAACCCGAGGTTAACGCTACTTCTAAAGAGCAGAATACGAAACTTCGAAATATGTTAAATCAATAAAGCACTCTTATTATGAATGAAGACGTTTTTATCGTAGCGATTGTTTTCGGAAGCATTGTTTCTATCGTTTTTTTGGGCATTATTGGCAGTATTATTAAGGCATGGGTGAAGAAAGGATCATCCAAAAACTTATCAGAAAACCAGGAGTTTTTATCCGCGCTTCGGGAATTTAAAGAGAAGACGGATCAACGGTTATCCAACCTTGAGGCTATCGTGACGGATGAAAAACCAAAATCCAAATCCTCATCACCCAAAAAAGAGTTGCCCGAATCAGAGAAAAAAAGCGCCATTGAGATTGAAATTGAAAATGACGATAAGAAACAGAGCTCGAAAGAAAGTGGAAAATTACGCAATATGTTAAATCAATAGCTGTTAATTTTGGGGATGGGTTGTTTTTAAAGCTATACTCTATTTTATTACCCCATAGCTACTTCGTCCTTTTAAATCCTTATAGAAAAATCCCCCATGAAATTAACAGCACTTGAGATCAAACAGCAGCAGTTTGAAAAATCTCTTCGCGGCTACGACACTGCAGAAGTTCAATCTTACCTAAACCTGATTGCCAGCGAATGGGAGCATATGGTTGGAAAAATTCGCGAGCTTGAAACCCAGGTCGATAAAATGAATAACAAATTGCAGCACTACGAAAGGGTAGAAGAAGCTCTGCATGAAACTCTCCAAACAGCAAAAAGCTCGGCCGAAGAAAAATTGAGCGGCGCAAAGAAAGAGGCAGACATTATTCGTGAAAAAGCCGAAATGGAAGCAGAGTCGATTGTGAAGGATGCCCACCAACAGCGAAGAGAGATTCGCCAAAGTATCATTCAGCTTGTTGATAAGCGCGAAGAGATGATCCGAAGTTTAAAATCCTACCTTGAAAATACACAGGATTCGCTGGAACAGTTTAGCAAGGATGACAGAGCTTTATTTAAAACACCTGAAGCACCTGAATTCGATACGCCAAAACCTTCTAAATCAAAAAAAGAGAGAAAGTCCACGCCAAAAGAAAGCAATGACATTCCGGGCGCCGAAAAAATTGACAATATTATCGACGAACTCGACTAACAAAACCATCTATTTAAAAAGTAATGGCTTTAGATTCTGTAGAATTCTTTAGGGAAAAACGCGACGAAGCTTTAGAATACATTCAATCTCATACAGACCTGCGCCCCAATTATATATTGATATTGGGAACGGGGTTGGGTCAACTTGCCGACGAAATGGATGTGATCGATCAAATCTCATACGACCAAATCCCTCATTTTCCGGTATCTACGGTGGAAAGCCATGCCGGCAAATTGCTTTTCGGCACATTGGGAGGCAAAGAGGTCGTAGCCATGCAGGGACGATTCCATTTTTATGAAGGATACAGTATGCAGCAGATCGTTTTCCCTATCCGTGTACTGAAAGAAAATGGAGCCGATACGCTGTTTGTGAGCAACGCCTGTGGTGGAATGAATCCTCAGTACAGCCGGGGAGATATCATGCTGATCTCCGATCATATCAACCTATTGGGAGACAATCCGTTAATTGGACCGAATGATGATGAATTAGGTCCGCGATTTCCGGATATGAGTGATCCGTACACAGAACGATTGCGCGAAATTGCACAAAATGTAGCTCTGAATGAATCCATTGCGATGCACCAGGGTGTTTATGTAGCCGTGAGCGGTCCCATGCTTGAAACCAAAGCCGAATATCGCTACCTGCGACTCATCGGAGCGGATGTTGTTGGGATGAGTACAGTACCTGAAGTGATTTCAGCCGTGCATATGGGAATGGACGTTTTGGGGATTTCCGTCATCACTGATGAGTGTTTTCCTGATGCCTTGGAACCTGTAAATATAGAAGACATTTTGGAAGCTGCAGGTATGGCAGAACCAAAAATGACGAAAGTAATTATCCGAGTTTTAGAAAAATTGTAAAAATGGCTACGGGTAAATACTTAAATTGCGTCTGATACTGTTATTCTATTTGGAAAGATTGTATTTTGCACTTGGAAATAAGTAAATCATTTCCACTTATTCTTAACCCTTAATCAAGCGTCACTGCATGAGCACAGACGGTTTTGATGACGGTTCCGTTTGGAACGAATTCCAATGGGAGTCTCACCTGAATGAAATAGAACGACGCAGCGAACAACTGCGCCGATTTATCACCTCTGACCCTAAAGGAAAAACCCCTCGCTGGATTACTTTACTGCAAGAAAGTATGGATGAACTGGATGCAGTCGAAGCATTTATAGAAGAGGAGTTACTCCTTGATGAAGCCTACTTTCCTGAAGATGAAGACGAGTGGGAAGACGACGAAGATGAGTTCGATGATGACGATTTCTTCTTTAAAGACTCATCATTTCCTTTTTATGATGAAGATGAGGAGGAGGACGATTTCGATTACGGCGAAGAATGGAAAGAACTCAGTGATGATTTTACCCTTTCTGATTACGGATCCATCGAAAATCTTGAAATCTATCAAGATGCCCGCGGCTACGCTGTTGATGTTTTGAAATGGGCGGAAATGATCCCTCAACAGATGCAAAACAAGCATATCCACGAGTACATTACCAATGTGCTGAAAATAACAGCTAAACTTGCCGGCGGTTATTCTTTTGGATTTGAGCAAGATGTGTTAGGTGGGAACATCGCTTACACAAAAAAGGCGCTGCATAGCGCTAACGCTGCGTTGAATCATTTACAATACATCAAAAAAGAACCGTTTATTACTTCCCTTGCTTATTCTAAATTCCACGAGCGTTTGTTTGAACTTCGAAATGATATTGGAATTTACATTCAAGAATTGAGAGACCGGTTTCAGCTTGGGTTTGAGTAACCGAACATTCACTCAGGCTTTTTTTGTGGTCCTTTGATGACCTATTTAAATTCTTTCTATTCGCATCTTAGGCCGTCATCAAAAATCAACGATTTATTTCCATGAAATCATCCCTTTCCATTTCTATTGCTGTAAAAGGTTTTCTTCTACTTTTGTTTATGATAAGCGCTCAAGAGATCTCCTATGCGCAGCAAGAATTCAAAGTGATGACATACAACATCTACCACGGAGAGAACCCAACGGAACCGGGAACGAGCAATCTTGAGGATATCGCAGATTTGATTCAAAAGATTCAGCCTGATCTTGTAGCCCTGCAAGAAGTGGATAGTCTAACCGGAAGATCCGCTTCACTAAATAATGGCGTTCCTCAAAATTTGGTTGAAGAGCTTGCTCAAATGACCGGAATGCACGGCTATTTTGGAAAAGCTATTGATTATGACGGGGGTGGTTATGGCGAAGGCATTCTTTCGAGGGAGCCGGTTCAGATACGAAAAGTGATGCTACCGATTCCAAATGGTGGTGAAGATCGCGCCATGCTGATTGCTGAAACCACAATGTCGAATGGTGAGACTTTCCTATTTGCCGGAACTCATCTTTGTCACCAGTTTCCTGAAAACAGGTTGGCCCAAGCTGAAAAAATAAATGAAGTGTTCGAAGAAATTGACCAGCCATCAATTCTTGTAGGTGATCTGAATTTCGTCCCTGATTCAAAGCCGTATCAAACCATCGAAAATGTATGGGTAGACATTGCAAAAAACTCCGGAACTGTTGAACCTACCATCTCTTTTGAAAATCCCACCCGCCGAATCGATTACATTTTTGGTTTAAAAAAATCGTTCTCACAATTTGAAATTGTTGATATCAATGTTCTAAACGTCGGCTTTTCAGATCACATGCCTATCGTAGCGACGATTCGGGTACTTTAGGAAATTTGATCAATCCAAAAGTTAAAACCCGATCAAGTCCATAATCTCAGTATTAATATCCGGATTAATGGAAATGGCGAGAATGACGGAGACCAATAAACCGATTGCAGCATAAAGAATATCTCTTCTAACGAGCTTAAAGGTTCTCTTATATGACTTTCCAAAACCATCTTGATCCATAATGCTCATGGCAATTTCACGCCCGGCCAAAAGTCCGATAAACACCCAGGTTGTACTCATAGGAATGTTACTCAACTCTTTGAAAAAGAAAAGCAGAATCGCATAAATAAAATCGATAATAGTGGCTGACCGAACATCGGTTGTATGAGATTTTTCGGTGACGATCTCCTGAATTTTATCACCCCGCAGATAAAAGAGAACGCCAAGACCGGCAAAAATAAAACCGGCAAATGCAAAGAATTGCTGGGTGGTTAACGATCGTGGTAAATACACAGCCACATTGGCGATATCCTGCATCACCCAAACCGACCATAAACACCCGGAAGTGATCCATTGTAAAACCCGCCAATAGGGTTGGGGCTCACCTACAAAATTTGAGCTGATCCATTTGGAAACCAATCCCCAGACTATAATTCCGACTGCAAAGGCTGAGACATAACCGATCATGCTTTTTCCCAGCATATCTATAATACCGGCAAGGTCCGCCGAAAAACAGCTTAAAATCAGAAACGTTGTTGATACCGGCATTCTCAAGCGGGTGATAATCAACAAGAAAATCGGTGCTGCGATCTGTAGAAAGGTAAAATTCGTGGGAGCCTGTGATAGTGCATCCGTGGTAAGTCGCTGATAACTTACGTCTCCGCTGTAGGTAAACCAGCTATAGGTGACTGTGGCAAGAAAAATGCCACCTATATATATCCATAAGGTATACCATTTTCGGTCGGAATTGGAGGCTAAAAACGTACCAATGGTTTGAATGCTGTCATTTGCGATGGCGGAATATGCAGCAAACATAAACCCAAGCCACATCGCTATTTTTGCATATTCATACGAAAAACCAGCAATAAAAAAGAAACCCCCGATTATAATCAGGAACAGTCTCTCCTCTTTTATGATCTCTATAAACTGGTAGTAGGTAGTGAGGAGAGATTTCTTAACCTGCAATTTTGATGGCATAAATGAGCACCCCTTTTTGGCAAAAACGATTACTCTTATATGATATGAAAATGCCTGTGTGCTAAGATTAAGGGAATATTAATTATGCCCTTAATGCGCATGAAAACAAACTATTTAGGGGAGTTTTGCAGGTGGTAAATTTTTTAAAAGAATTACCGGCCAACCAACATTTCTGAATGGGTTTTCAATTTCTTACCGGCCAATGCTTCCTGGACGTTAAAGATATGATCGCCAATTTTTTCAAGCCGAGTAATATAATCGAGGAAAATTACACCGGCCTGGGATGTGTAAACACCTTGCTCCAAACGTCGGTAGTGAGCGTCCTTCATCTTGTCACGCGTGGCGTTGATTTCATTTTCCAGCTCAATTGCCTCTTCAAGATATACGTTCAACTCGCCATTTACATTTTCCATGTTTTCGCGCATCAGCTTAATTGCCTTCAAGACCACATCTAAATAATCGCTGACTTCCGTTACCGCCTCTTTTGGAAGAGCTACTTCAACCTCCATCATATCTTCAAATGTTTTCGACATTTGATAATACAGGTCGCCAATTCTCTCCAGATCATTAATCATGCTATGCATAGAGCGAATTCGAATGGTCGCTTCATCAGAAAGAGTTGCACTGGAAATCTTGGTCAGATAGTCCGAAACCTCAAGTTCAATATTATCGGTGATCTGTTCTCGCTTCTCAATTTTCTTCAAAAACTTCGCCTGTTTTTTCTTTTTCCTGAAGAAGAGGCCCGAAAAGCTATAATGTATTTTTTCGATCAGCTTACCGAACAATTGAATCTCTTTATGAGCCTGGGCAATTGAAAGCTCGGGCGATGACATAAGCCCGGATGAAATATATTGCAGGCGAAATGCATCATCACTTTTATCTCTCTCTGGTACCATTCGTTCAACCAACTTCACGATAGGCGGTACAAATCCAATCATCAGAAGTACGTTTACAATATTAAAAGCGGAGTGGAAAAGAGACAATCCTAATGTAGCAGCTTCCCGTGCTTCCTGAGAATTACCAAATATTGAACCTACAGTCGGGTCAAAATATTGCATGACTGAATCAACCCCAGCCAAAAACGGGTGGATTAAAAACAACATCCATATGACGCCAACCACATTGAACACGAAGTGAAACCTCGCTGCTCGTTTTGCATGAACATTTCCAACAATTGCTGCGATATTCGCTGTGACCGTAGTTCCTATATTCTCACCTAAAATCATAGCGGCCGCAATTGGAAAATCAATCCAGCCTTCGAAGAGCATCACCAATGTAATAGCCATTGCCGCTGAGGAGGATTGTGTGAGCAGCGTTAATCCAGTACCAACAGCAACAAATAAAATGATTGAAAGGAACCCAAATTCAGTCCATGAATCCAGCATCGCAAACATTTCCGGGTTCTGCTGAATATTGGGAACACCGTCTTTAATAAATTCAAGACCGATGAAAAGAATACCAAAACCGATCATCGCCTCCGCAACGTTTTGCATTTTCTTCCCGCCTACAAACATGAATGGGAAGAAAATGCCGATCAAACTGATAGCAACCGGCGTAATCTTCATTTTAAATCCAAAAATAGATACGAGCCATGCTGTTACCGTAGTCCCGATATTAGCACCCATTATTACACCGGTAGATTCTAAAAGCGTAATCAGGCCTGCATTTACAAAACTGACCACCATCACCGTGGTTGTAGAAGAGGATTGAGTTATTGAAGTGACACCAAAACCAGTAAGAAGGCCTCGGAATCGGCTGGTTGTCATTCCCTTCAGGATGGATCGAAGGCGGGAACCTGCAACTTTTTGTAATCCATCACTAAAAATTTTCATCCCAAAGATGAAAATTCCAAGAGATCCAATAAGTTGTAAAAAATCAAAAAAGGAGTACGTCATTTATCGACTATTGCTAACGTCTTTTGGTAAACAGTTGCTTAATATGAGCATTATTTGACGCACTGTAAATTAAATTACTGTTAAGAAATAGAGACACCAAAGCTTCTGAGACCGTATAACGCCTTTTTATTCATCCTCCCAAATCAAAACTGTTCGGTTTCCGTGCGAATCAACCGACCCTCTAAACATTCCGACCGTGTTCATCTGCATAGAGATATTCCCTTCATAATCCACACCAATGAAACCTGCATCTCCCGGATTGAGCCGCTCGGTAAGCACAAAATTCATGGCCTCTTCGAGAGTGGAGTTATTGAACTCCATATAATTGGCGATTGTGTTGGCGGATACATTTCTCATAATCTGCTCGCCCCACCCCGTTGCGGAAATAGCAGCAATATGATTGGCAAATGTCCCCGACCCGATGATGGGTACATCGCCCACACGACCGAACCGTTTATTGGTCATCCCCCCGGTTGATGTAGCCGCTGCCAAATTTCCATCTCTATCCAAAGCAACTGCACCCACGGTTCCATATTTATAATCATCCGGCAAGTCGTCTTCGCTTCTTAATAATTTTGATTGTTCCTGCGCTCTCTGCCATTGCTCATACCGGTGTTGGGTGTCAAAGTATGAGTTTTCAACTCTCTCTACTTCTACTTCGTCGGCAAATTCTTCTGCTCCTGCTCCCGAAAAGAAAATATGCTCAGATTCTGTCATCACTTTACGGGCAAGCGATATTGGATTTTTTACGGTGGTAACCCCGGTAACAGCCCCCGCAGCCAGTGTACTCCCATCCATAATAGCTGCATCCAGTTCATGCTTTCCTTCACTTGAATAAACAGCACCCTGCCCGGCATTGAACAGAGGATTATCTTCCAGCGATCGAACCGTTGCCTCAACCGCATCCAAAGCAGAACCACCTTCACTTAAAACTGTTTCGCCCACTGAGAGCGCCTCCTCAAGCCCTTCATAATATTTTTGTTTGACAGAATCGGGTAAGTTCTTAGAGATCGTGCCAGCACCACCGTGTAATGCAAGTGACCATTTTGCTTGTTGAGCTTTTCCACTTCGAGTAAACCCGATAAGTAATAAAACAAATGCTGTAAGAAGTGCCGTAAAATTTTTCATTTTTTCTAAACTGGTGTGATGGAATTTTTTACTTGAAAAATAGGGTGAAGTACGCACAATAAGAAAAACCCGATTCCATGTTGAATCGGGTTTGGGGGAATATCAACATTCAAAATGGCGCAAGCGTCTCGATTGTGCTCTCAGAACGCTGACAGGTCTTAGGCCCTGTCAGGTTTTATTTCATTCTTTCTTTTTCGGCCTGAACGACTCGAGGAAGTCCATCGGCAGCGGTAAGAATGCAAAGGTTGAGTTCTCCTCGCTGATCTCGTTCATGGTTTGCAGGAACCGAAGCTGAAGCGCGGTTGGGGTTTTCTCAATCATCTTGCCGGCTTCAACAAGTTTTTCGGCGGCTTCAAATTCTCCCATGGCATTAATCACTTTCGCTCGTCTGTCTCGTTCAGACTCAGCCTGCCGTGCCATCGCCCGTTTCATACTTTCAGGCAGAATTACATCACGCACCTCAACAGAAACCACTTTTACTCCCCAGGGATCTGTTTGTTTATCAATAATATCCTGGATTTTTTTGTTGATTTTTTCTCTTTCGGCGAGAATTTCATCCAATTCAAACTGGCCAATTACACTTCGAAGCGTTGTTTGTGCAAGCATAGAGGTAGCTGCAATATACCGTTCTACTTGTATCACTGCTTTTTCCGCATCCACTACCCGAAAAAAAGTAATAGCATCAACATTTACAGTGACATTATCTTTGGTGATCGCCTCCTGTTTATCCACATTTATGGTAAGTACTCGCAGATCCACTCTTTCTATCTTATCAATAAATGGAATCAGTATGATAAAACCCGGTCCCTTAGTACTTTGATATTTGCCAAGGCGAAAAACAACTCCCCGCTCGTACTCCCTCAAAATTTTGAACATTTGAGGAAGAAATACGGAGAGGAAAATCACAATGGTTATAATCCAAACAAGTGAATTCGTTAAAAAACCTGGATCATTCATAGTTTGCTCCTTTATTTATTTGATTATGTCTGGTATCAACTCTTATTAATGCTATCATTTGGATTAGCCGGTTTCACAATCACCCGTAATCCATGGAATTCTATAATTTCACACTGTTCACCTTCTTTCAATTCGTAATCACTTCCAGCTGTCCAGTATTCACCATCAAAAAAGACCCGGCCATCATGATTCGGCTCAATCGTATCAACCACTTCAACAACCCTACCAACCGTGGATTCCAAACCTGATCTCGGTGGATTGAAAAGTGATTTCACTCCATAGGTAACAATCCATCCAAAAAACGCCACCGTTAAAAGCGTAGCGGGAATCAGCCAGTAAAGTGAAATCTGCATCTCGTCCGGTAAATCCTGGAATAGCATTAAAGCACCTAAAAAGAACGAGACGGCTCCACCTGTCAGTAGAATTCCAAAGGTGGGTGTAAATGCCTCGGCAACAAATAGAACAATCGCCAATCCAATCAGCAGAAAACCCGCCAGGTTAATCGGCATAGCCGCTACTCCATATAAAAGGAGAATCAACGCAATCACACCGGAGACTCCCGGAACAATCGCACCGGGATTGGTCACTTCGCCGATGATGCCATAGATCGCAACCATCGTTAAAATGAGCATCACTTCCGGCCTCAGTAAAAAGCTAAAAAATCGCTCAGCCAAAGTTTCTTCAATTGGGCTGATGGTAGCGTTCTGCGTATTCAAAACTCGTTCCCCAACTTCCATTCCGTTCATCTGAGCCAGTAAGTCATCCAAGTCTTCGGCAAGAATGTCAATCACATTTAGTTCAAGAGCTTCATCTGACGTAATAGATGCGCCATCCCGAACGGCAGATCGTGCCCACTCAGCATTTCGTTCTCTCTCATCGGCAATCGATTCGATAAAACTCTCCGAGTAGTTGAAAATTTTGTTTTGGGCGACGGTGTCCATCTCTCCACCTCCCATTGATACCGGGGATGCTGCCCCAATATTTGTTGCCGGGGCCATTGCCGCAATATGGGCAGCCAAAGTAATGAAGGTGCCGGCACTTCCTGCATTCGCTCCGCTTGGTGATACATACACTACAGTTGGATGATCGGTTCCCAACATTTCCTGCACGATATCTTGGGTAGAATCCAGTAGACCTCCGGGTGTATCGAGCTCAATTATTAAAGCCTCATCTCCATTTTCTATGGACTCCCGAATACTTCGGGTGATATATTGTGTAACCGTTGGCCCGATGGTTCCCTCCACGCGAATCACGCTCACGGACGGTTGTAGACCCGGATCTTCGTTGACTAACGAATCAACTTGAGTTGAATCCTGCAAAGCCAAAACTGTACCCGCGAGAAAAAGAATAGATGCCAATATGAATGTTTTTGATCTCATATCAGAATAAGTAAAATCTCACTATGTGGGTTCCATATTGTGGAAATTGTTGTTAAACCCTTCTATTAATATACAATCTTTTCAATCAGTTGCGTGATTCCAAACTGCCTTATCTTTTGAGTGTATAATCGATTTAAAAAAAACATTTGCATTTTATTTTTCATACACCGAATTTTCTCTCATGAAAATTTCTACACACATTCTACCTGCTAATCCGCGCCGTCGCCGCCCTATGGGCGTGTGATAAACGTGTGTAGTTCCGGCTACTAAAGAACTTATCGCAAGCCCGCTCACGAAACTGAGTGGGTTTTTTTATATGCACTCCAAACAGCTTCTCAACCATGGGTGCCGGCAACAAGTTCATCAACCCCCAAAATCTCCCATAACAAACCATAATTATGAAACACTTATTAACAATTGGCGAATTAGATCCAGACCAAGTGCAACTCATTCTTGACCTGAGTATTGAACTGCATGAGCAATCGCCACAAATTCTTCAAGGAAAAAACATCGCTTTTGTTTTTGAAAAGCCATCACTCAGAACCAAAGTTGGAGCAGAAGTAGCCATCAATCAACTCGGCGGAAGCGTCGTTGATGTGGATGGCGACCTGATGTTCTCCAGCAGCAAAGCCGTTCCCTTCAGTTTTCGGGAATCTTTGTATGATGCCATGAAAAACGTCTCCCAATGGTGTGATGCCATTTTTGCACGGGTCTACTCCCACAGCACGCTCGAAAAAATGAAAGAGTATGGGGACATTCCGGTTGTAAATGCGCTCTGCGATCTTCATCACCCCATGCAAGCATTGGCTGATATTCTCACTATTCAGCAAAACTTTGGCAAGGATGAAAAAGTCAACCTAACCTTTGTAGGTGATGCGAATAATGTAGCTCATTCGCTTACAGAAGTGATGCTCTATTTTGGTCATCACGTGACTTTTACCGGCCCTGAAGAGTACGGCTGGGATGATGAGAAACTCGAGTACTTTTCTGAACTGTCTGCTGAATACGACGGATCTTTTAACGTAGTAGATAACCCTGAAAAAGCAGTGTCTGATGCGGATGTTCTCTACACTGATACATTTATTTCGATGGGACAAGAGCATCTGTATGAAGAAAAAATCAGACATTTTGAAGGATACCAGGTGAATGAAGACCTCTTTTCACTGGCAAAAAAGGGAGCCGGCTTTATGCACTGTCTTCCCGCTCACCGGGGTGTGGAAGTAACGGATGAGGTGATCGATCACAAAAACTCCTGGGTCTATCAGCAGGCGAAGAATCGAATGATTGTTTCGAAAGGAGTTTTTACAGCGCTTCTTTATCCTACGCTGCTCTCCGGTAAGGATACGATCAGCTCTATTGAGTCCAAATTTCAAATGATATAACTCTAAAAATCTAACTAACAAATTTAAATCACTGAATACTGAATCAGAATGGAACAAGAAACCAAATATAAAAAAGTAGCCTCACACGAAGCCGAAAAAGGAACCTTTAATACATGCCTGTTGCTCTACTCCGGCGGACTCGATACCAGCGTGATGCTGAAATGGATCCAGGAGGAATACGATTGCGATGTGATTGCCCTCACCATCAATATTGGTCAAACGGCGGATAATCTCGACGCCATTAAAGAGAAAGCGTTCAAACTCGGTGCAAAGGATGTAATCGTATATGATGCAAAAGACGAATTTGCTGAACTTTGTGCAGAAGCCGTAAAAGCCAATGCAGATTATCAGGGCGGTT
Organism: uncultured Rhodohalobacter sp.; assembly: GCA_964422985.1. GTDB lineage: Bacteria > Bacteroidota > Rhodothermia > Balneolales > Balneolaceae > Rhodohalobacter. The sequence continues at coordinate 25,066 of CAYRDO010000001.1, forward strand.
ACGCTCTTGGATGTCCGCTCGGGCGGGTCATGATCTCGAAAGTAGCCGTAGAATTTGCAAACAAATATGGCTGTGAAGTGATTGCGCACGGTTGCACCGGAAAGGGTAATGACCAGGTTCGGTTTGAGAGTTATATCACAACGTTGAATCCAGAGCTAAAAATTATTGCGCCGGTTCGGGAATGGGGCATGGGCCGTGAAGAAGAGATCGCCTATGCAAAAGAGAATGGAATACCGGTCGATCAATCCAAAAAATCTCCCTACTCGTATGATGAAAATATGTGGGCCAACACCGGCGAGGGCGGAGAAATTGAAAATCCCGAACTGATTCCTCCTCTCGAAAACATTCTGAAATGGGCCAACACTCCGCAGGAAGCTCCTGATGAGGAAGAAATTGTGGAAATCAAGTTTGAAAACGGCGTACCCGTTGGATTGAATGGTGTTCAGCAACCGAAAAAAGATCTCATTCAAACCCTTAATAAAATTGGTGGTAACCATGCAGTAGGCGTTTTTCATTTGATTGAAGACCGGGTTGTTGGATTGAAGGTGAGAGGCATTTACGAAAATCCCGCCGCTCACATTCTCATTCAGGCTCATAAAAATCTTGAGCAATTGGTTTCAACCCGAGAAGAGAATGAGCTGAAAGCTATGATGGACCAGAAGTGGGCATACCTTGTGTATGGCGCCAAATATTTTGAGCCGGTTGTAGATAATATCCGGGCGTACATCAATGAGCAGAACAAGAAAGTTACCGGAACCGTGAAAGTTCGGTTGTACAAAGGAAATTGCGATGTGGTTGCTCTTTCATCTCCATACTCTCTGTTTGATGAAAACCTGGCGACGTTCAACAAGTCCGCCGCATTCAACCAGAATGCATCCGCCGGATTTATAGAGCTGTGGAATTTGCCACAAAAAACGGCGTATCAACTGAAGAAAACTGTGAAGAATGGGGTTGTTGAATAGGTAGAACGCAAAAAGCAAAAGTGAAAAAGTGTTATTGCCAGTGAAACGAAGCGATCTCACGATGGCGCAAGCATCCTGCTTGTGACCCCGTTTCGTGTTAGCACAAGTGAGACGCTTGCGCTATCCAATGATTACACTTTAGCCTTTTCACTCATATAAAAATGGAATCCACAATTCACATATCAACCGATAAATCATTGATAGACGTCAACACGGTCTATGATTTTTTATCAGTCCAGTCATATTGGGCGAAGGGAAGATCGATGGCGACGATCCAGCGATCTATTGAGAACTCGCTCTGCTTCGGAGTTTACATGGATGGTAAACAGGTGGGGTTTGCGCGGGTCGTAACCGATTATGCCGTTTTTGCATGGATCATGGATGTGTTTATTGATCCAAATTACAGAGGTAAAGGGTTAGGCAAGAAGCTTATTGAGGCTATCAAAACTCACAAAGACCTCCAAACGCTCTACCGGTGGGGACTCACAACCACAGATGCCCATGGATTGTATCAACAATTCGGCTTTAAACCACTGAGCATGCCCTACAAAATGATGGAAATATTGAAGGATTGAGTTTAGTGAAAAGGCAAAACGGCAAAAGTGAATGGTGAAAATAAGGGTCATTGCGAGGGAATGAAATGACCGCGGCAATCCCCGAGCTTATAATTAGGAGATTGCCACGTCGTCGCTTTGCTCCTCCTCGCAATGACATATTCACACTTTTATCCTTTTCACTCTTTTAAAGGTTCGCAAAGGCGAATTAGATTTTTAAACCTTTGCGTTTCTTTGCGATCTTAGCGGTTAAACAAATCAGCAAAAAACTATGTCCAAACTCTGGCAGAAGAGCAACACCGATACTGAAACCAACGCATCTAAAAAAGCGGAAACGTTCACCGTTGGGAATGATTACGTTCTCGATCTTGAACTCGTTCCTTATGACATCCGGGGCTCAATTGCTCACGCAAAAGCGCTTAACAAGATTGGGATACTTTCGGATGATGAACTCGATAAACTCACCAACGCTCTTCATGAAATCCTCCAAGAATGGAAAGAGGACAAATTCGAGATCCGGATTGAAGATGAGGACATGCACACGGCTATCGAACTTTCGTTGGTTGACAAACTTGGCGATCTCGGCAAAAAAATCCACACGGCACGATCGCGAAATGACCAGGTTCTGACCGCCGTCCGTCTTTACGAAAAAGAACAGCTTGAGCAAATCACCGGACTCATCAAACAAGTAGCCGGAGCCATTCTTGATTTCGCTGAAAGACATCAAACCATTCCGATGCCCGGTTTTACTCATACCCGAAAAGCGATGCTCAGCAGTGTTGGTTTGTGGGCCGGAGCGTTTGCTGAACTTTTGATTTTAAAAGCCGAATCATCTAAAGGCATTGAATCGTTGGTGAATAAATCTCCGTTAGGATCCGCCGCCGGATTTGGAACTTCATTTGATATCGATCGTGAGCAAGAAGCCGAAGATCTTGGATTTTCCGGTCCACTGATCTGCTCAACAACCGCACAACTTTCCCGCGGGTGGACCGAATTGCAGTTTGTTCAATATCTTTCCGGCGTGACGGCTGTGTTGAATCGATTCGCATCAGATGTGATTCAGTTCAGCAGTTCCGCGTATCCCTATTTTGATTTAGATCCTGCCGTTTGTACAGGGTCTTCCATCATGCCGCAAAAGAAAAATCCAGATGTAGCTGAACTGCTTCGGGGCGGACACTCGGAACTTGCCGGTTTTGCCTCGTCTCTTCAAATGCTGATTACCAATCTCGGCAGCGGATATCACAGAGACCTGCAGCTCAGTAAAGAACCGGTCCTGAAAGCTGTGAATAAAACCAAACAACTTCTGGAAGCGGCTGAATTGCTCATCACCAACATGAAACCGATCAAAAAGAACCTTGCTGAAGCGTGTAGTTCTGAAATCTTTGCTGCCGAAGCTGCCTACGATCTCGTCAAAGAAAAAGGCATGACCTTCCGCGAAGCTTACCGACATATCGGCGACCATCCTGAGGAAGTGGAAGAGATCTCTGCCGAAGAGATTTTGAAGAAGTATACACACCTCGGCTCACCTGGAAATGCGGGGTTGGGAAAATTGAGGGATAGGTTGGACTTGCTATAGTTAACTCAATGAACTTCAAAAATACCTGTTTACTCAAGGTATTGTTTCAGATGTAATAGTATTTGTTTACACTTGTCTCTATGAAAAGAGGAGACATGAATAACAACAGAATAGATACAGGAAATTTAAGAAAACATTTGCATCAGATTGAGGGGAAACTGCAAACAATCTCTATGGATTATGAGAGAAAAATCATAAATACATCATGTAATGATTTGAATCTCTTGCATTATTGTCTGATTTATCGAAATGGAAGTATTGGATATCACCTAGATCTAACCGCAAATCATCTTGATCACTATGCAAATTTTCTTAAAACGAAGGAAGGTATAATAAATGGCCCTCTTATTTCAACTTCCGTCGGTATGAAGATGACTTATTTATTAGATGATCTAATTTTTAATCTCATGTCATTTTATGATTATTTCGCTACTTATGTTCTATATGTTTTTAATGGTGATGAAATTCGAAAATCTGCAAAAGGATATGATCCTTTAAATACTAGGAACAAAAAAAGTGAGCATTTAAGAAATGCAATGAAAAAAATTAGTTGGATGGAACTTTCCAAATTGGCCAAAAACAATCCAAATAGAAAAGCTAGACTAAAATACGATTCTGAGCCACTTCTCTCCTCAATTGTTAAAAATACAATTATTCATTGGGATAATACTTTCGTTTACAAGTTAGGTAAACTCAGAAGTGATATTATACATAATGAGATTATGCCAGTGGCGGATAGGTATACTGATAGCAGCTTAGAAGGAGCCAGATTTCATTTTTCAGTCCACGGAAAATTTAGCGAACTATTTCCCAAAGTTGGTGATGATTATACTGAAGTTATAACCTTTCTAATTAACTCTTTTACAAAATCTATTCATGCTTGTACATCTGACATTATAAAAGACATCGAAAATAATAGATTGGTAAAAAAGGAAGATATGTTTTTAAAATGGAAACACGAGTTATAGATTTTGCTACTGTAGCTAAAAAGTAGATTGCTTCACTCCGTTCGCAATGACGGTGGTTTCTATTATCTTTCCCAACAACAAACCACTGACAACCAACCACATACAAATCCATGCTTCCCTATTTCGTCCTGATACTTCTCTTCATCTCCGGCTTCCATCAACCAAAACCGGAAATCGAAACCCTAAAATCTGAAATTGAAGAATATCTCTCTGAGCAGGAGGGAACGTTTGCGGTTTGGTACCAGGATTTGCAGAGTGAAGATCAACATTTTGCCATCAATGAAGACACACTTTTTCATGCGGCGAGCACGATGAAAACGCCGGTGATGATTGAGCTTTTCAAGCGGGTGGAGCAAGGCGAATTCAGCTTGGATGATTCGATCAAGGTTGAGAACAAATTTTACAGCATTGTGGATGGGTCGGAGTATCAAATGACGTTCGGGCCGGAAAGTACGGATCCTCCGATTGAAAAGAGAATTGGGGAGATGGCAACCATTCGGGAGCTGAATCACGCGATGATTACCTACAGCAGCAATCTGTCAACGAATATTCTCATCAAATTGGTTGGGGCTGAGGAAACGACTCAAACCATGCGTGATCTTGGGGCTGACAGAATCCAGGTGTTACGAGGTGTGGAAGATCTGAAAGCGTTTGACCAGGGACTCAGTAACCGAACCACGGCGAAAGACCTTGGAATCATCTTTGAACATATCGCGAGTGGCACGGCTGTAAATCCTGAGATGGACAACTTGATGATCGATATTTTATCTGAACAACATTACGGAGATATCATTCCGGCTAAACTTCCGGAGGATGTGGAGGTCGCACATAAAACGGGATCTATTACAGGCGTTGAGCACGACTCAGGAATTGTAACCCTGCCGGACGGATCTTCCTATGTTTTGATTTTCCTCTCAAAAAATCTCCCGGATAATATCAAAGGAAGAGAGATCGGCGCAGAGGTTTCAAAGATGATTTATGATTTCAGGATGTCCGATCAGTAATATTTTCCATACCAGACTCCATAGATGCTATCCATTTCATCCACCATTTCTGGATGTTGACTAGCCATATTATTGGTTTCAGTGGGATCTGTTTGAAGATTATAGAGTTCCCAATCGCTTGACATCCCTTCTTTTACAATTTTCCAGCCATTATGCTCCATCGCTTTTCCATCATCCCAGGCCCAGTAAAGCGGCTCTTCCCGAGCTTCCATCTCATTCCCCAAAAGTTCAGGAAGAAAACTTCGTCCCTGCATCGGCACGACGGGTTCATCATTAAAGGTTTCGGGATAGGATGCTCCCGTGATATCGACAAATGTTGCCATAAAATCGATGAAATGTCCCGGCAAATCAGAGAAGGTATTTTCGGGTACTTTATCCGGCCAGTAAGCGATCAGTGGCGTGTTGATGCCGCCTTCGTGACTATAGTTTTTGTAAAAACGAAAAGGAGTGTTGCTGACATTTGCCCAATCTCCTCCCAGCGAAACCCAACGTGCCAGCGAACCGATCGGCGCGGTATCATCATCGGTATCAAGCGTGACCACCTCGGCTGATGCTCCATTGTCTGAGGCAAAGAGAATCAGCGTATTATCTGCTCTATCTGTCTCCCGAAGTTTCTGAAGGACCCTGCCAATGTTTTGATCCAAGCGATCGATCATGGCTGCATACACTTCCATTTTTTTGATCTCTACATCTCGCAGCGAATCACTTAGATTTTCCCAGGCATTAAATTCAGGCTCAAACAGTCGATACGTGCTGTCAATCAATCCCATCTCCAACTGTTTTTGATACCGTTTCTGGCGGATCGCACCGTATCCTTCATCATACATTCCTTCATACTTAGCGATGTCTTCCGGCCAAGCCATTAATGGATCGTGGGGCGCTGTGTATGCCAGATACAGAAAGATTGGCTGCTCTTCATTTTTGTATTCTTCCAGCCATTGGATTGCGTAATCTGTAAAATAGTCAGTGGTATAAAAATCCTTCTCAGGAGTATATGGTGCGATCAATGTGCTGTCGATTACGAATGGCCTGACTCTTCCTTTATTGGCCGGTTTGGGTTCCCCGGGTCGTTGTTCCCCAGGATTGAAGTGATTGCTGGCCCCTTCCTTCAAACCGTAATAGCGATCAAATCCACGGTCGTATGGATTTTCTAAACCATGATGTTTGCCGGACATCAGAGTTCTGTAGCCCGCCGTTTTCAAAACTTCGCCAAGTGTGACGGCATTTTTCAGGGGTTGACGATAATCCACATGATATCCGCTTTGTTGGGCATAGGTGCCGGTCAGAAGCGAAGCCCGCGATGGAAAACATTTCGAGGTATTTCGAAAATGGGTGAAACGCATCCCGTGATGGGCAAGACTATCCAGGTTCGGAGTCTGGATTTCACTTCCATAAACGCCAATGTCTGACCAGCCAAGATCATCTGCTAAAATCAAAACAATATTCGGTTTCTCATTTTCTGGGGATGTCTCGCATGAATACATGAAGCCTCCACAGCACGCCAGGAGCAAAAGTATGATCTGCCTGTTACACATTTCCAGTCATTGATTTCAATTACAGTTGATCTATGAAAATACAAAAGTAATAGACTTCTGCTGCCATTGTATGATTTTAGCCATTCAAGTAATCTTTAAAAGCTCTCTTGCGGGCTCATAAATTGCATTGAAACTTCTTCCCCCTTTAAACCATTAATATTAATGAATATGAACAAAGACTATTTATTATGGCAACTGATGAAACACCGGTAGAGAATACACCACTATCTGACGAAGAGCTTGAACATTTTAAGGAAAAACTTCTGAAGGAAAAGAAAGAGACTGAGAAGAAGATTGAAGAAGAAAAGCAAAATGTTGAAGAGTTGAACAGTAATTTTGATGATACAAAATCAGCTCAAGACCATCACCATGGTGATCTTGCCACAAAAGAGGACACAAAGTTAGCACATCTTAAAAGCATCGAAAAAGCTCAAGAAAAGCTGGACAAAATTACTGTAGCACTGGATCGAATCGGAACCGGTAATTACGGAATTTGTGTTGAAACCGGTCAACCCATTCAACAAGAACGGCTTGAAGCGATGCCGTATGCCATTCGAAGTGTAGGAGCGAAACAGTAATTGATACGCTGATTTTATCAGACTTAATGGGCCTGTAATTTAATCGCGAAGAATTTTGCCAATGCTAAATAACGGCCCTATTTCTTCAGTGGGGATTTTTTATTCTTCATCTGAGACGGCACATCGAAAACCAATGGTGTGATCTTCGAGATCACCGAGCACGCCCACCCGCCAATAAGTGCGGAGTGTTTCATCACTACTGTTGAAACTACCGCCGCGAACAACTCGCATCATCCGTTCATCCAGCGGATAGTAATCGATTGAATCGGGATTGGTTCGGTAGAATGGATAATAGTCGCCCACAAATTCAGAGACATTCCCGCTCATATCATATAAGCCCAGGTCATTAGATTCTTTTGTACCAACCAAATACGTGTAAGGTCCGCTGTTTTCTGCATGGCGAGCATATCGATCCAAACTATCCGGATTTGATGTACCGGCATAAAGCTGATCCAGTCCACCGGATCTCGCCGCATATTCCCACTCTTGTTCTGTCGGTAGGCGATAACCATAAGCATTACAGAATGCGAGGGCATCTTCCCAGGTTACATAAACAACCGCACGTTTTTCTCGGCCGCGTTCATCATCTCTCGGTAGTGGGCGCTCCGTCGCTTCAGCAAAAGCATCATACTGTTCGTAGGTCACTTCATAAGTGCCAATGTAGAAATCGTCAAGAGTAACTTCATGCAGGGGTAACGAATCATCATTTTTACGCTCCATTACATCTCCCATCAAAAATGTACCTCCCTCCACTTTGGTCATCTCCATTGGCAGAAGTTGTTCTCTTAAAGTCGGTCGAAAAAGCACGCATCCTGAAAGACTTAGTAACAGTGCAGTCACAATGGTTTTCTTAAACATACTAACAAATTAATACTAAAATTTTAGTAAGAAAATAAGTTGCCCGTAATCCAGATCAAAAAGAAATTTGCAGGTTGTTAATTCCTAACCTCTCCAAAAGCTAAAAACAATCCCGGATTAAACTTGTAAGATAGTACGCGAATTGGTTACTATAACCGTGATTGACAAACGATTTAAATGCAATTCTTTAGCCATGAAAAACAAGTTTTTAGCATTCATTGTACTATTCATAATTCCTGTTTCTGCACTCTGCCAGGTTGAGTTAGACTATTACCTCCCCGACGATGTGGAGTTCAACCCGGACATTCCCACCCCCGAGGACGTGATAGGGCACCAGGTTGGCGAATGGCATGTTACCCACGATAAACTTGTGAGCTACATGTATGCCGTTGCGGAAGCATCGGATCGGGTGACCATCGAAGAGTACGCGAGGACATATGAAGATCGACCGTTGCTTATTTTGACAATCACTTCGCCGGACAATCATTCGCGAATCGATCAGATCAAACAGAATCAATTAACTTTAACGAATGCTGATGAGTCCGGAGATATAGATATCGAAAATCAGCCTGTTGTTACATATATCGGCCACAGTATTCATGGCAATGAGCCCAGCGGATCGAACGCGTCTATGCTTTCCGCCTATTATTTTGCGGCCGCCCAGGGTGATAAAATTGAGAACATTTTAGAGAACTCCGTTATTTTGTTGGATCCGTCTTTCAACCCCGATGGCCTGAACCGTTTTGCCACGTGGGTGAATATGCACAAAAGCATGACGACCGTTACCGACCCCGCCGACCGAGAGTATAATGAAAACTGGCCGAGCGGTCGAACTAATCACTATTGGTTTGATTTGAACCGCGATTGGATGCCCGTTCAGCATCCCGAAAGCCGCGGACGAATTGCCAAATTCCACGAATGGCGGCCCAATATTTTAACGGATCATCACGAGATGGGTTCGAACTCAACATTCTTCTTTCAGCCTGGAATTCCGTCCAGAACACATCCGCTAACGCCTCAAATCAACCAGGATTTAACGGGACAAATTGCTGAATTTCACGCCGAAGCGCTTGATGAAATTCAGAGCCTCTACTATTCTGAGGAGTCTTTTGATGACTTTTATTACGGAAAAGGATCCACCTATCCTGATCTGTTTGGAACCATTGGAATTCTGTTTGAGCAAGCCAGTTCACGCGGTCACGCACAGGAAACGGATCACGGTATTTTGAGATTTCCTTTCACGATTCGCAACCAATTTACAACGGCACTTTCAACGGTTGATGCTGCTGTTGCCCTCCGAACGGATTTGCACGAATATAGAAGAAGTTATTATCAAGATGTTGATGAAGAAGCATCGGATGCCGATATCGAAGCCTATATAATTGGCGATCAATATGATCATGGACGCAACTACCATTTTGCCGATTTGATGTCGAAACACAATGTAGATTTGTATGAGTTGTCTGAAGATCTTGAAGTAAACGGACAAGATTTTAAGCAGGGAAGCGCCTGGGTGATTCCTACCGATCAAACCGAGCACAAATTTATCGAGGCGATGTTTGAGACCCGCACCGAATTTACGGACAGTTTGTTTTATGATGTGTCAACTTGGACACTCCCATTCGCTTTTAATCTTCCTTTTACAGAACTGGAAGGCGGAGATTTTGATGATGATCTTTTGGGCAATCGGGTTGAAAGTCCTGAGCTTCCTTCAGGCGAAGTAATAGGGGGTGAAAGTGATTATGCCTACATCTTCTCATGGGATGAATATTACGCTCCGAGAACATTGTACCGGCTTCAGGATCAGGGAATTCGAACAAAGGTGATTCAGAAACCAATGATTGTTCAGACGCCCAACGGCACCCAAGAGTTTGATTACGGGTCGATTCTTGTAGCTCTTGGAACACAAGATATATCTGCCGACGAAGTGTACAGCACGCTTCAAACCGCTGCTGAAGAAGATGGCGTTGATATTCACAATGTAACGAGCGGAATGACCGTGAGCGGCGGCGATCTTGGAAGTCCAAGTATTGAATCTCTTGAAAAACCGGAAGTGGCTATTCTTGCCGGCGAAGGTATCAGCAGTTACGATGTTGGAGAAGCCTGGCACCAATTTGATCAGCGCTACAAAATTCCGTTGACCATGATTGAGAAGGATGACTTGAGTTCAACGTCTCTAAACAAATACAATACCCTCATCATGTCCGATGGTGGGTACGGTGACCTCTCCCCCGAAACAGTGTCTGATCTGAAAGGTTGGGTGAATAACGGCGGAGTACTCATTCTCCAGGAAGAGGCGATTGAATGGGGCATCAGTCAGTCGTTGGTTAATCTCACCGAAAAAGAAGACAGCGCTCGATTCGATTTCGGTGAAAATGTTAACTATGCCGACTTATCCAATGCACGAGGTGCTCAGTACATCGGCGGTTCTATTTTTAATGCCACGCTTGATACGACGCATCCGCTTGGATATGGATATAACGATGATGAGATCTACATTTTCCGGAGTGGCACGCAGTTTTATGAGCAGCCGAAAAATCATCTATCCGCGCCGGTTTCTCTGACGAACGATCCACTCGCCAGCGGTTATATTTCCGATTTCAATCTTGAATTGATCCGCAATACACCCTCCGTAGTGGTAGACAGCCATGGATCAGGCAGAGTGATTAGTTTTGTGGATAATCCGAATTTCAGAGCATTTTGGTTTGGACAAAACAAGTTATTTGCAAACGCCATCTTTTTTGGACAAACCATCAGCTGGGCATCAACGAATTAACACTCGGAGTCAGGTGCCTTTTCCAATAACTTTTCGGTTTTTTTGAAATAAATTTCGTTATATATGATTTGAAATCAGACTTTTTCAAATAATTGAGATCAGGAGGTATTGGAGATGGATATTAAAAAAATGCTAAAGGACGCTGCTGCAGACAAAATTGCATCAAAATTTAATCTGCCAAGCGAAAAAGTTGACTCCATTATTGATACAATTGCCAATGCGGTAAGTGGTAATAAGAGCAATATGGGGTCGCAAATTGTATCTGATTTAAAATCAAAAGATAACCTTTCAGAGGGATTGGCGGTTCAGATTAAAGACATGGTATTACCAATAATCATGGAAGCTGTAAGTAAAAAAGCCGGGGGAAATCTATCGGGATTATTTGGGAAGTTTAAAAAATAAATCCTGTAGTTATTTGGTAGATTTCGATAATTATATGCCTGCAAGTTTAGTTTGTTGATTTAATGCCTAATCCGCAAGCGGACATAACTTTATTGGAAGAATATCATTAACCTGGAGTCTAACCTCTTCCTTCATTACGATAACACTTGATGGACAATAAATTTCTATCCACCATACAAGGGGAATACAGCGGCTTTGAAGGCGCCTGTATAACACTCGGTGCGGCTATACTAAATGGAACGGCTTATAACGATGCCGAAGTTCGGATTCCCCTCAGAACGTTAAATCGCCATGGGCTGATTGCGGGTGCAACTGGAACCGGAAAAACGGTGACATTACAGGTGCTTGCAGAACAGTTTTCTCTTCATGGAATCCCCACCGTGTTGATGGATCTCAAGGGAGATTTAAGTGGATTAGCTGCAGCTGGCACTTCTAACAAACACATCGTTAAGCGATTTTCATTTCTCTCTGAAGAATGGACATCCAGAAGTTTTCCTCTTGAACTTTTATCCCTTTCTGATGGCGAAGGTACCAAGTTAAAAGCCACGGTTACAGAATTTGGTCCCGTTTTAATGGCTAAAATTCTGGATCTGAATGATACGCAACGCGGAATTCTGGCCGTTCTTTTTAAATACTGCGATGACAAAGAGATCCCGCTTATCGATCTGCAAGATCTGAAAAAACTTCTTCAATATGCTACGGAAGAAGGGAAAGAGGAGTTTGAAAGTGAATATGGACGAATTCATAGTTCTTCGGTATCAACGATCCTCAGAAAAATATTAGAACTCGAACAACAGGGTGCCGATAAATTTTTTGCTGAGCGATCCTTTGACGTAGCTGACTTAGTTCGCCATGATTCAGAAGGGAATGGCATGATTTCAGTCGTGCGTCTTACAGACATTAAAGACAAGCCAAAGCTGTTCTCCACTTTCATGTTGAGCCTCCTGGCGGAAATATACTCAACCTTCCCCGAGGTAGGTGATCTTGACAAACCCAAACTTTGCATCTTTATTGATGAGGCACATTTAATATTTGATGAGGCATCGGATGAGCTTTTAGATCAGATAGAGTCAATCGTAAAACTTATTCGATCGAAAGGCGTGGGCATCTTTTTTTGTACACAAACACCCAGCGACGTTCCAAATACTGTTTTAGGTCAGCTTGGCTTAAAAGTACAACATGCGTTGCGGGCTTTTACCGCAAAAGATCGGAAGGATATTAAACGTATCTCGGAAAACTTCCCGATCACAGAGTTTTATAAAACAGACCAGGTATTAACATCACTTGGAATTGGAGAGGCGTTTATCACGGCAATCAATGAAAAGGGAATCCCGACACCTTTGGTTGCTACGCTGCTTCGATCCCCTCAATCAAGAATGGGCATTTTAAACCGGGACGAAATTAATTCTCTGTTAGAAAAATCTGATATAAGCGATAAATACAATCAGGAAATCAACCGGGAAAGTGCGCACGAAATTCTCAACGAGAAAATTCAAAAAGCTAAAGAGCAAGACCCCTCTATTCCTGAAAATCTGAACAAAACCACCGGAACCAAAAAAACAGCCGGTTCAGACGATCCCTCCCTGCTTGCCGAACTTAGTAAAAACACGATGGTACGACAGGTAGGAAGAACTGTTGGCAGAGAATTGGTCAGGGGTTTATTTGGAGTTTTAGGATTTAAACGAAGATAGCTGATTTCATTTCAAAGCTATTTTTTTTGCCTTTTCATTCGACTACCATAATTTCATTTTGACTGAATAGTTAAAGGGTTTCTTCAAATCATCTCATCAATTAAATCCAATTTATTATGGCAAAAGTAACCGGTATTGGCGGGATCTTCTTCAAGTGTAAAGATCCTGAATCTGTAAGAAACTGGTATTCTGAAAAACTCGGCTTGAATACTGATAAGTACGGCACCAACTTTGAATGGAGGCACTCAGACAATCCCCAGAAAAAAGGATTTACAGTTTGGGGACCTTTCTCAGATTCGACCGAATATTTCAAACCTTCTGAAAAAGAGTTTATGATAAACCTGCGGGTAGATAATCTCCGCGAACTGCTGGATGAATTGAAAGATCAGGAAGTGCAGATCGTTGGAGCGATTGAAGAGTATGAATACGGATTGTTTGCTCACATCATCGACCCGGAAGGAACTAAAATTGAACTGTGGGAACCATTTGACGAGGAGTATGATAAGATTGTAGAAGCGCGAACACAGTCATAAGTTTGAGAAAATATAATCAATCAGATGAAAATTTCAGGTATTCTGGAAACTTGTTTGTATGCCGAAAACCTGGATGATGCCAGATCATTTTACTCTGCACTTCCCGGAATTGAGCTGGTATCTGAAGAAGAGGATCGGCATGTTTTCTTTAAATGCGGCGAAGGTATGTTATTGATTTTCAACCCGAATCACACCTCCACGGAACAAACTCAAATCAACGATTCCGATATACCGTTGCATGGCGCTAAAGGAGAGGGACACATCGCGTTCTCTATTGAAGAAGTTGATCTGGAGAAGTGGCGAGAATTTCTACATGAAAATCATATCCAGATTGAATCAGAAGTCACATGGCCAAATGGATCTGTTTCTCTTTATTTTCGTGATCCCGCCGGAAATAGCCTGGAGCTCGTAAGCGCTGAGATCTGGAATTAGAAAAACAATCTTATCCCAAATTATTTAAGCGATTCAGATTGATCAAAAATCCGATAGTTCGCAATATCAGCATTTTTGGTTGATTTTAGGACGGAATATTTCACGCAGATACACTGAATCAGGATTTATATATGTCTAACAGCATACTTCAAAATGTGAGGAAAAAAGCTCCGGCTTCTGTAAAGAGCCCGCTCAGAAAAATTTACAACAGATATAAGATCTACAAAGAAAAACGAATTTTCTGTATCTCATTTCAAAAAACGGGTACTACCTCAGTCGGAGATTTTTTTGATTCTTTCGGTTATCCAACTGCAAGATGGAAACATTGTTTGAGAAATCATTGGCAAGTAAGCTGGTATGAAGGAGATTTTGAGTCCATTTTTGCATCAAAAGATTTCAAGAATAACCAGGTTTTTGAAGATTCTCCCTGGTGGTTTCCTGAATTTTATAAGGTGTTGTATCACCGGTTTCCAGACTCTAAATTTATCCTGTTTTATCGAGATGAGGATGAATGGTTCAGATCTATGCTTGCTCAATCAAATGGTTTGTCTACAAACGGAATCACAAAAATTCATGCTAAAATATACCAGCGTGAAGATGAGTTTTACCGCTTGGTTGAAACTGATCCTTTGTTCAATTCTTTAAAAATCGATCCTGACCGAAAAATGGTGATTAAAGGAATGGATGAACATTATAAATCGATCTATACAAGAAGAAACCGCGAGGTCATTGAATTTTTTGATCGCAACAATCTTGATCGTCTATTTTCATGCAACCTGAATGATAAACTGAAGTGGCAGAAACTGGGTGAGTTTATAGGTATTGATGTTCCTGAAAACTTTGAACTACATTCAAATCGAACCACTAAAAAAAGTTAAGCAACTATGATCGGGGAGGACGATAAATCTAGCCTCCTACTGTTTTTTCAACAACGTTGCACCGTGCAATAGCAATTCTTTAGTTGTATGTACATATTTATCGCCAAGAATGGCTTTTAAATCATTTACAGCATCATCAAAGTTTCTTTTCAAAGCAGGTAGTTGATCTTGTCCCTTTTTGCTAAGTGTGATTACGGCCGTTCTGCCCACCTTTTTCTTCTGAACAAGGTTCTTTTTTACAAGCTTATTGATAAACCTTGTAATGGTGGAAGGAGCAAGTTTCATTTCATCCGCAAGATCATTTTGTGATAGCTCTTCTTTTTCATTCAAAATCAAAAGAAGTTCTACATAAGAGGTTGCTAAATCGTATTCTTCAAAATAGGAATCGAAATGGCGTGTAATTTCGCGACTAAATGAATTGGATGTTGAATGCATGATTTCTCCACTAATTGTATATACAATTAATTTGCATAAATATTTACTGAGATCAAAACAAAAGAGGAAACTGACCTCGCGGCCAGTTCCCTCTTAATTTCGCTGTGTCTGTGTTCATTGATTCTTTTAATCAATCTTTGGGCCAACTACCATACACATTATTGAATGAAGCTTTGTCCGTGCCCAATGGATCTCTTACAGGTCCTAAATAGGCAGCATTCATTACGGCTCTTGGAGCCACGTGTAATTTGCCGTTATTATTTGTTATAAAAATTCTACCAAAGTGGCCGAAGCCAAGTGCATGCCCGTTTTCATGAAGAGCAACGGTTTCAATATCAATCCCGGCCGAACCATCGTTAGACCATGTAAAATCATCATTGTACCACACTTCTTTGAGCGCTACTACATCAGGTGCTGCTATCCACGTGAATGTAAATGTTACCCCCAAAACAGACGAACTGGATCCCGGGCCCAGAATAGCGTCGAAAATGGCGCCGGGCAAAAACCCAATTGTAGAAATATCAGCCACAAAGGGATCCGAGGTTAATCCTCCGATATTCAAGATAGCGCTTGGAAATACGCCGGCCGGAGTTGGAACTTTAATGATATCCAGACCGGAATTTTTCTTCAGGGTATTCCAGGTTTCAAATGAGGCGTCAATATCAGGCTCAGTGTTAATAGAACCATTGGCAATGGCTAACGTCGAAAATACTGTATGAGTTAAATCATTTCCTACATCAAACCCATATACAGCACTTCGAATAGGATCAAAAGCCTGCCATTGAGAAGGCAATGTTTTCGTTCTGTCATTGGCAAATAATGTTTGGCCTGCTTGTAATCCGCCCTCACTTGTATATGTTATGGTTTCAGCAAATGCCAGCTCAATATTATCAAATCCCTTTTCTTTTAATTGATCGTTAATAGCAGCGAGATTTTCGCTGTATACACCATCTTCAATTCCGCCCGTATTGGTTTTAGAATCTTTGGCATTTTCAACTTCTAAGTAATCAGCAGTAATTAAACCTTCATTCTCTACCGTTTCGTTACTAATGGTTGATTCTCCGCAAGACGTAATAATCACTAAAATACACGCAAGTAGTACGGGTGCAACTCTATTAATTGATAGCATAATTCACCTCTTTATTTAGTGTTTAATGATTGTAAGTAGCTAAATGGAGATTTGCCGAACCCTTGGCTTTTTTTCTCTTTTCTTTACAGATACGATGTCCATCACAGGTGTTTGTTACACTATATTTTTTACTTATTTGTAAGTGATTGCAGGGGAATATTTTAAAATTAAAAATTGATTTTGATGTCATTTCGTTTTCAGTCTTTGAATTACGATCTTCAGATGAATCAACTTATATCATGTACAGAGTTCAGCTAAAAAATTTCGAAGGCCCCCTGGATCTGCTCCTCTTTTTTATCAAAAGAGATGAGTTGAATATCTACGACATTCCTATCTCACACATTACCCATGAATTCCTGGAATACATTCGTCTGATGGAAGAGCTGGATCTGGATGTTGCCAGCGAATTTATCTACATGGCCAGTATGCTGATGTCCATTAAAGCGCGTATGATGCTTCCTTTTGATGGCGACGATGAAGAGGAGCTTGATGAAGACGATCCGCGCTATGAGCTGGTTCAGAAACTGCTTGAGTACAAGCGATATAAGGAGATGGCTGAGAAGATGACTATCATCGACGAAGAAACTCAGAAAAAATACTACCGCGGATATCTGGAAGAAGATGAAGTGGAGAAGCAGGCCTCTGGCGAGGCGCTGAAAGATGTTACTCTTTTTGATTTGATGGGTGCCTTCCGAAAGGTTTTAGCTGATATCAAACGCCAGCACACGTACCATAAAGTTGAAAAAGTAACATATACGGTTGAAGAACAGTCGGAATATATTCTGCAGACACTACAAGAGCACGGACGCCGTTCTTTCATTGACATATGCATGGAATTAAGAAACCGGGCTCTTGTTGTAGTAACATTCCTGGCTACTCTCGAAATGCTCAAAGAACAACAAATTAATTTATTCATAGAAAACGACGACCCCACCCAATTTTATATCGACCTGAAACCTGTGGATGAAATTATTGGAGCGGGCAACAGCGTTAACGAATCAACATGAAGAATTTATTTCTATCCCTTGCCATCCTCATTGCAATTCCAACCCTTATAAATGCTCAATCATACTCTACGGATACGGATGAGCTTTTCGGTTACTCGGAGTCAATCACAGCAGACTTTCTGAAAAAACACCTGAGCGTGTTGGCCCACGACAGCCTGAAAGGCCGCGATACCGGGACTCCCGGATTGGAAAAAGCGGCAAATTACTTAGCTGATTTCTATAAATCGATCGGCCTGCAGCCGAAAGGAGTGAACGGAACTTACTTTCAACCTTTTGATCTGAATGCAACTGTAACCGACAGCCTTGTTTACACTACGTATCAAGTGAATGCCGCAGATACCACAGTGATTAACCACAGTGTGGAGTCCGAAAATGGGTCTACCGAGTATGTTCGGGGAATTGGTGGTTCAGTTCCGATTGAAGGAGATATCGTTTTTGGAGGATTTGGCGTTGACGATTCGTTAAATAATGTGCGAAATCTAGAGGGAGATTCTATTGCCAATAACTGGGTGATGATTTTTGAGCAGATTCCATACGTTGTGGATGAGGATACATTGGTAAGCTCGAGTTATACCGGCAGAGATCGACTGATAACACTTATTCGCGATTATGGAGCTCGCGGCATTTTACTGATTTCTGATCAAACCGAGAGCGAGTTCAGCCAAATGGCGGAGATGAATACCCAATTCATCGGGGTGCCGGATGAACTTGAACTGGCTTACCGTGATAACGGCCAACAATCGTATTCACCGCCTTACGCATACACATACATAAGCCCGGAATTTGCAGCTGAAATTTTAGGCGTTAACGGCGAAGAGGAATTGGAAGAATTGAGACAATCAACCATTGAAAACCTTCAGGATTTCCGATCACAAAAAACCTCCTATTATCTTGAGTACACGCCATATGAGGGTAAAAAAACTATCGAGACGAATAATGTGCTGGCATATGTTGAGGGAGCCGATCCCGAATTGAAAGATGAAGTGGTTGTGATTATGGGCCATTACGATCATGTTGGAATTGGCGCACCGAATGAAGAAGGTGATTACATTTACAACGGTGCTGATGACAACGGCAGCGGAACGGCCGGTTTGATGTCAATTGCCAATGCATTTCAGGAGGCTGCGGAAGATGGCTACAAGCCCAAAAGAAGCATTTTGTTTTTGCATGTTTCGGCTGAAGAATCCGGCCTTCTTGGCTCGAGATATTATTCAGATCATCCCATCATCCCCATTGAGAATACCGTTGCGGCTCTCAATACAGATATGATCAGCCGAAGTGATCCCGAACATCTTGAGGAAGGAATCACAGATTATGTGTACTTGATTGGCGGAGAGATTATTTCGTCTCAACTCGACAGTCTGGTTCAAGATGCCAATCAACACGAAATCAACATGACGCTTGACCGAAAGTACAACGACCTGAACGACCCTAACCAGTTTTACCGGCGAAGTGACCACTGGAATTTCGGGCGATTACGAGTTCCATTTATGTTTTTCTTTACCGGTGTTCACGAAGATTATCACGCGCCGAATGACGAGATTGATGGCGTAGATTTTGATAAATATCCTCGGGTGGCTCGTTTGATTTATAAATCGGCAGTAAATGTGGCAAATTTTGAAGGTCGTCCCGAAGTTGATAATGAAACGTTTATCGAAATTACATCAGAACAAGCGAGATAATTTCCGGATATAAGTCATGAATGACTCGTAAGAGTTGCAATTTATTTTGATAGGTTTTACAATCATCCGATGATAAATAGCAGCTCAAACCACACGATTCCATTCCCGCTTGAAGATGTAGAGATCACTCAAGTGGATGAAATTTCTAAGCCTGAAAAACCTCTCTATTCAGGTGAGTGCATGACTATCGGAGCTTCAGAATTTTCGATGACTGTAAAAGATGTGGGTGATTTTTACGCCGGTAACGGTACTAAAATCGAGTTCACTTCACATGAAAAAGCTGATAATGCATCCATTGAATTGTTTATGAATGGATCTGTTTACGGCGCTATTTTGCATCAGCGCCAGATCCTTCCACTTCACGGAAGTTCATTTATTTTTGATGATTCCGGCGTGATGTTTTGCGGAGATTCGGGTGCAGGAAAGTCATCTCTAACGACATCTTTCTGCATAAATGGAGCCGGATTTTTGACGGATGATGTAACCCCCATCCTGTTTGAAAATGAACAGCCACATATCTGGCCTAAATCTGGAAAAATAAAACTGTGGGAAGACAGTCTACAGCAATTCAAAAAAAAGAAAGGCAATTTGACGAAGATCCGCCCCGAAGATGAAAAGTACTATTTTCCGATGGGTTCAAACCAAATCGAAGCCTATCCACTGAATATCATTTTGATTCTTCAGGTTACCGGCGACAAGACAGTCTCTTTTGAGAAAGTTCAAAAAGTGGAAGCTTTTTCTTATTTGCACCAGGAGATCTATCGGAGAGAATTCCTTTTTGCGATGCCTGAGGCGGAATCATCCTACCTAAAACAAATAAGTTCCATTTGTAACGAAGCGTCCATTTTTCGTGTGAACAGACCTACATCGATCCCTATTTCTGAGATGCGTGAACACGTTGAAGATTTTTTAACTCACTAATTTACTTCAAGACTGTTGCCCCGGACTTGGCGGGTCTTGCGGTAATTGTTGGGTATCACCGCTTATGGATAGGAGTTTAAGCTCTGGTCGTTTCCAGGATTTACGTACAATGGATTGATTTTTCATATCTGGTTGATTGCTGGATTTACATATTTTGTTTTAACACGAGCAATGTCGTTGAGTCATTTCCCTTACTCTACTTCAAAATGGTCAGTTTCTTCGTCATGATTTGACTTCCCGCTTGTAGCCTGTACAAATACACCCCACTCGACAAATTACTCGCATCAAAATTTACGGTGTGTCGTCCGGCTGATACTTGACTGTTTACCAAAGTGGCGACATTTCGTCCTAACATATCATACACTTCCAGTCTCACTTCGCTGCTAACCGGTAACTGGTAACTGATCACTGTTGTCGGGTTGAACGGATTTGGATAGTTTTGGGCCAGGGTGAAGTCTTCTGGAGTGGCGCCGAGTTCGGATAAGCCATCAATGCCCGAACTGGCAATCAATAGTTCGAAACGGGCTGTGAAGTCGTCTCCCAGATCCGCGAAGTTTCCTAAAAACTTCGCGGATCTTTGCTCTCCTGAAACCTGCAAGGATTCCGAATCCTTGGAGGTTTGAGTCGACTCTATCTCAAAACTGTATTCAGATCCTTCTTTTAGCTCAATGACTTCACCTGTCTCATTATCCCGAAGAAAATAACTGCCGTTGAATACATGAGGTTCAGGTAGATTCCATTCCATGGTGAATTGTCCTGATTCGGTGGTTTGGATATCCAGCGGGATGCGGGTTTTTTCGTCCATAGCTGTGGGAAGAGCCTGCAAAGCGTACGGATTGTTTTCCTCATCCAGGGAGTACAGCGACAGATAGTTTTGCGCCAGTCCTGCCGAACTCAGTTTTGGCGCATCGATCAGATCGGACCCTGCGGAAGCATCATCATGAAACAGGATGCGGGTGGTGTTTATGAAAGACTCTTCTTGTAGACCCTCACTTCTAACTGTTAGGCTCACAATGAAGTTATCTGATGACGGCTGAGTTTCTTTGAAGTATCCATCCGTCGTGCCTTCCATATATGTGCCGGACGGGAGTTCCATGCTGTTATTTGCATCCGTGAGTCGCAGCCACACGGACTGGTAAGGGGCGATCTCTACATCATCGCCGCCGTCACAGCTTAGATTCACGTAATTCCCGTTGCCACTATTGGCTGCCTGATCCCAGAAGTAGGCATTTTTTGGGATATCTTGCAGATCCGCCTCACACAGATCGATCGCCACAGGATGCGGATTCCCCCACAAAAAGAAGCTGTTATCGGTGTCCTGCTGGTCGGGGTCGTAGAAAAAGCTCTCCTCATAACTTCCATCCAGGGCTATCCAGTTATCGGTGGAGCTGCTCAGCGTTTTTGGAAATCCATCGTCGGAGCCGTTGTTGTCGTCATCCCCATACACATAGGCGATGACCGCATCTCCTGCATTCAATCCGGCATCATCACTTTCTACCGGTTCCCACACGTACTCTTGCTGGTTCAGTGTTTGAATATTGGCGAAATCTGCGCCCGGACTGTCTGAACCGGGAAATCCCTGCGTCCAGATCGGGGCGAAGAATTCACCGACGGTTTCTCCGTCCACCGGTGAGCTCAAAAACCGCCAGCCCTCCCTATCGTAGCTCAGATCCACACTTGTGGCGCCCAGGTCCAGGCTCATGGTATAGGATTCGTCGCTTGGATTTCCTCCGGCATCCTCGATACTGAATTTAAAGCTATCATATCCATAGCCGTACATATCAGCCGGGGGAGTGTAAATCAGATCACCATTATCAATATCACCGATGGAGATCTCATCATCCGAATTCACTGTGTTTCCATCCAGCTCAAAAGTACCCGTCAATCCGCCTGACAGATCCTCAATCACAACGGAGAAACTATTGTCATCCTGACCAAAATCGGCGGGGGTAAACGTGTAACTTTCGGAGTTGGCCACAAGAATACGATTGTCACCTGCTTCGGGTTTATCAAGCGTTGTGAAGCTGAATGACTCACTCCACTGGCCCGGTCCGCCGGCATTTACACCGCGCACTTTCCAGTAGTAGGTTGTTAAAAAGTCCAGATCCTCCGTGGCTTGAAATTCTGTTTCCGTAATATCGGTTTGCTCGATCACCGGATCAGACAAATCACTGTTAGGAGATACAACCAGATCGTAGGTATCCGCTCCATCGGCCGAATTCCATTCAAAAAGAGGTTGCAAAGGAATATCATCTTGCTCATCTGAAGGATCCGTAAGAATCACGACATCAGAACTCTCTGGCAGAGTTGTGAAACTAAAAATCTCACTCGTTTCACCACTTCCGACATTATTCAGCCCGCGAACTCTCCAATAATAGGTAGTCAAATAGTTAAGATCGCTCGTCAGTTCGAAGCTACTGTTTTCGAGATCCCCTTCATCGATCAACGGATCAGTAAGATCATCATTCTCTGAAATCTCGATCCGGTAGAGATCAGCCGTTTCATCCGCTTCCCATATAAGTTCAGGAGTCAGGCTTACATTCACAGCTTCATCTTCCGGTGATGTTAAAACAATCGGATCGGGTGGTAAAAGCGGCTCATCCTGGAATTCGTAGGCGCCGATATCTACAATATCTCCAAAGGTTCGGTCGTTTCCAGCCAGGTCGGTGGTAACGCCTTCCGCATCCCCGTTGGACCCGTAAGGAGTATTGGTTCCCGCATTGATGGCCGGACTGTTGCTGGCCAGAGTAAAATCGCGGTTATCAGGATCAGCAAAGATTGGATCAAGGTCTGAACAACTATTGCAGATTAATGTGCCCGCGCTGACTACATCATCTGAATCATCCGAATTAAAGATGGAATTTGTGATATCGGCTGTTGCATCTTCACCGTTGAAAAAATCATTCGCTTCATCTTCTGCCGTATTTTCCCAAAAAATTGAATTTACAATCCTCATATCGCCATTGCTAAAAATTGCACCCCCTTTCCCATTCTCTGCACTATTATTAACGAACGTTGCATTAATCAATGTAGCATCACTATTTCCGATACTCAGAGCACCGGCGCCCCCACTGCCTAATGCGCTGTTATCAACAAAAAGAGCATTTATGATTAAAAGAGTACCGTTTAAACCTCCGCTTACGGCCCCGCCATCAGAATATGCACTGTTGGATTCCATACGTACATTGACCAAGGTGGAACGGCTGTTGTCGATAGCCATTCCACCTCCAATTAATGCGGTGTTATGTGCCAGAACTACATTATTCAGTGTTAGAGAACTGTTTTCTGTACTAAATATCCCCCCACCGACTAAAAGTGCCCGGTTACCTTCAATGACGAGATTTTTAAGGGTAGGATTGCCATTTTCGTTAAATATTCCGCCGCCATTCTGATGAGGGTCACTTGCATTATAAGTGTTACCGGCTGTGATAGTAAATCCATCCAAAAGAGCTGTATTGTCAGTCCCACTACCGGTGACCACATGATAACTGTTGGTACCTTGAATGTGGTCGGTTTGGGAGAGGGTTTCTGAGTAGTTATCACTGTCGGTATCCGGGGCAAACAGGTTGTCATTCCCGTCGATATCTCCGCTGAGGATTGAGCCACCCCCCACTGTCCCCCCTTGAGGGGTGAGGATTCTTTCGTCCTCCAATGAAATTATTCCATTATCAGGATCAAAACCTCCGAAGATCTCCACATTATTCAGAAGCTGGAACGTGGCCGTTCGGGTTGAACCGTCTCCGGTTGGGATATAGATCCCCTCAGCCACCCAAATTTGCAAGGTGCCATCGGTATCTCCATCCCAGTTTTCACCGGCCCACGCCAGAGCATCGCGCAGTTCGGGAATGGCATTGGCCCAGGACTCTCCGCTACCGTCGCCACCATCTACGTTTTGGTCGACGAAGAGGATGTTATTTTCATTGGGTGAAATACTAAACAAGCCTGGAATGGGATTGACCTCCGGCTCGGTTCCCGGTTCGTCGTAGGTTATCTCCTGTAAATATGGATAGGAGCTGTACGTGCCGGACTCAATCTGCCAGGTATCGGTAAAATCCCACCCGGTAAAGGAAGTCTGTTGCCGCATTTGAGCGGTCGTAAGGCCGGTGACGCCTGATGGCGACCTATTTCCAACAGCAGTGGTTGTTCCACTGGTTTCGGTATTCCAAAAACTATTGGTTATAACCGGATCTTCAAATCGCATATAGCCCATCAGCCCACCGGTATGACTGTTTCCAGTGACTAGCCCGGTGGCATAACTGTTTTCTACAGACGTATAAAATCCGGCCAGTTCACCCATCAACCCCCCTGTATAATTATTAGCTGTTACATTACCGGTAGCATAACTGTCAATGATCGTCACTTCTCCACCACTGACAGCTTCATTATTTTCTGCACCTACTAAACCTCCTGCATACCCATAACCTGTAGCTCTTACATTACCGGTAGCATAACTTTCCTTAATCGTTACATCAGTTGTAAGCCCTCCCAGGCCACCTACGTACATATTTCCTGTTACATCTCCCGTTGCGTAACTTTTTTCAATAACCGTGCTTCCCCCCCATCTACAAAATCCAACCAACCCTCCAACATGTATATCGGTACCCGTTACCTTAACATTTGCAAAACTGTTCATAATGACGCCGGTATCAGAGTGCTCCCCCACCAAACCACCAACGTTTAAAGTACCACTTACTGAACCGGTCGCTGAAGAGTTTTCAATAAATCCTGTAGATCTGCCGGCCAAAGCCCCTACATTAAAAGTTCCGCTTATATCAACATTTATAAGGGTAACATTCAGTGTTCTTCCTTCCGAACTGATCTCACTAAACAAACCTGCCTCTGAGGACGTATTGTTAATGGTTAAACCCGTGATCATGTATCCATTTCCATCCAGGCTTCCGGTAAAACCGTCACTAATTTCACCAATCGGCTCCCAACCCTCCCCGTCGTTCCAGTAGGCGCCTGAGGGATCGCCGGTGGCGGTGGTTAAGTTTATATCGGCCGTTTGTATGTAATGATCTACCAAATAATAGCGTACGGCGTTGAGCTGTTCGGCCGTGGCTATTTCCCAGGGGGTGGCCTCGGTGCCGTCCCCGTTCGGCGAGGGAACGGTTCTGAATTGAGCCGATACCCAATAGGTTTGGCCAAAATCTTCGGTGGCCCGTACTCTCCAGTAGTACATTGTCCCCACGCTCAATTCATTCGAAGGTGTGTATTCGGTGTCTGTGATTCCCGTTTCATCTTCCACAATGGTCGTAAAGTCGCTGTCGATGGAAACCTGCACGTCATAGGAACCGATGCCATAACTGTCATCCCATTGCAAGGTTGGGATCAGTGAGATTTTAATGGCTCCGTCTGCCGGGGAGTCGATCTCCGGCACAAAGCCCGGCGGGGGAACCTGCTCGTTGTTTTGCAGCACGGGAAAGGCAATCCCTTCATCGATCTGCCAGGTATCTGTAAAATCGAACCCGCTGAAGGATGCCTGCTGCCGCATCTGTTCGTCGGTCAGGCCGGTCGTACCTGAGTCGTCTCCGTCTCCAACAGCATTCACCAGCCCGCTCGTCTCGGTGTTCCAGTAGCTGGTGGTTATGTCACCAAGGTTATCCCCAACGAGTCCTCCAACATCGTCATCTCCATCTACTTTTCCAGTGGCGTAACTATCTGTTATTGAATCAATATTAATACCTGCTAAGCCGCCCACCAGGTTGTTGCTGCCGGTTACATCTCCTGTGGTATAACTGTTAGTTATGGTATCTTGATTTTCGCCAACTAATCCCCCAACTCTGGAACCGCCGGTCACACTGCAAGTGGTGAAGCTCTCTGAGATCGTGCCCCTATTTGCCCCCACCAAACCGCCAATGCGGTTGGTGATACCACTCACGCTGCCTGTTGTGTAGCTGCCGGTAATTGTACCATTATTTTCCCCCGCCAAGCCGCCTGAGAAGGCTCCCGTAGTGATATTTACCTTCACCAGCCCCACATTCGTAATCTCCGATCCACTAGCGGTTTCCCCAAATAACCCGAGATGTGAACCCACTGACCAATTAATGAACAACCCCGTGATCGTAAACCCGCCGCCGTCAAAGGTACCTGTAAATGGATTATCAAAATCCCCAATCGGCTGCCACCCTTTGCCGCTGTTCCAGTAGGCACCGGATGATTCTCCTGTAGCGGTGGTCAGGTCAATATCAGCAACAAGGATGTAGTGGGCCCCCAGATGGTTTCGGATCTCATTCAGTCCTTCCGCGTTGTCAATTTGATACGGATTTCCGGATGAACCGTCTCCGCCGGCAAACTGGGCTTGTGCGGTGGTGCTCAGAAATAAAAGCATGAGAAATACAAGAACTCCCAAAACTATTGTTCGTCTTTCTGTTTTTCTTGTGAAATAGTTGGATGAATTAAAACCTGAAACAGCCATAACCGTATCTTTGTTTTTTTGATTGTGTACCCGTTGCAAAACGAGAGATTGGTCCGTCCAAAAATTAGGAAAGCCCGCCTTTGATATTGTTCGCGATATCTTTAATATCGTTCGTAATTAAAGACTAACCCGCTGTTCCCGGTATAATGGCTTTTCTGGCTCTGTTCATTTCACTTTTCTTACAAGGCCTCCCGATTCTGCAGAGTGAGGAATACCTCGTTGAGAATTTTACCGTAGAAGACGGGTTGCCGGTTAACTCCATCAACCGAATTCTGCAGGATGATAATGGCTATCTTTGGTTTTCTACTCTCGACGGATTAGTACGATATGACGGATACGATTTCAGGGTGTTCAATTCCGGCAATACCGAAGGAATGATTTCCAATCGGATTGCAGGAATGATCAAAGCCGACTCTAATGAAATCTGGATGATCCAGGCGGATGGTCTAATCATGCGAAAAGCAGGGTCAACCTTTACAACCTATACCGAATCGAATGGTGATTTTAAAGGAACTGCTATACGGGTGATTGAATCAAAAAACGGAGATATCTGGATTTCAACCAGCCGGGGTATTTCGTGGTTCAACAAAGAAGCACAGTCGTTCCAATCGCCGGATGAACCGCTGCTGCAATCCGGAACGTGGGCCATTGAATCTACTGTGGGCGGCGGTATTCTTGCCATCAATGAGAATGGACTGCTTCTTTGGGAAAATAATAAAACCTCTGTTCTGGTTCCTTTAGATGATTTCCCAATTCCGCCCCGGGCGGTTAGCCAGATCAAGCAATTTAAACCCGGAGAATTTTGGGTAATGGGCGGAGGAGGCCTTTTTCGGTATTCCCTATCCGAACGCAATATTGATTTTTTGTACCGCTCTAATCACGAGTCGTTTGGTATAGGAAATCTCCACCCCGAACCGGACGGTACATTTATCATCAACAGTTCTACCGGTTTTTATTCGTTGAATCCTCAAACCGAACAAGTTGTAAAACTCCAGCCGGAATTCGAGGCAGCGTGGGAGAGAATTAATCTTGTTTTCCGTGGTTTAAATGATGAAAAAATCCGCCTGACAGGAAATGAAGTATTTATCGACAATCAGAAAGTTTTGGAAACAACTGACATTCAATCCGGCCTGATTGACAGTGAAGGATCTCTTTGGATTTCCACTATGAGAGATGGGGTTTTTCAAATCCGAAAGAGTGATTTTTCAAATATCACTTCCGGTCAAATCCGGGGATTTGAAAATATCTACTCCGTGATTCAGTCACCCGACGAAGCAATATGGGCCGGCAGTTTTGTAAACGGTATTTACAGGATAGATGGCGAAAATGTAGACAACTGGAATGCAGAAAACAGCAGCCTTCCTTCAAACTTCTGCCGGTTTTTATTTAATGATTCAGACGGAACCGTTTACGCCGGCATGTGGGCTTTTGGCCTTTGGGAGTTCCTCGAAAATGAATGGCAGGGCGTCAAAAGCTTTAATAATTTGTTTGACGGCGAAGTTACGGTGGAAGCAATGTACAGAGATCAGCTCGACCGTCTTCTCATCGGCACAAGCGGGCAAATGGTAATCCGCCAAAATGGACAGTACAGATTTTTTGACGATCCCGGCAATCCCGCGCATCAGGCCGTTCGCGTCATCCGCGAAAATGCAGACGGAACACTGTTTCTGGGAACGAACGGCAATGGGTTTTCTATCATCAGTAACGGCTCCACTCAGCACTATACCACTGAAAACAGCGGGCTCACCAGCAACTTCATCCGCGATTTTTATGTACAATCTGCCGACACACTCTGGCTGGCTACTGAAAACCTGGGCTTAAATCGTGTGGTTTTGAATGACGGAAACGCCATTGCGGTAAAAAGCATCACCGAACGAGATGGTTTGATTAAAAACTCGCTCCACAGAATCATTGAAACACCGGACCGCCACTTGTGGATCAGCTCGAACGGCGGAATAATGCGAATCTCCCTGAACGAACTGAATCGCTATGCTGACGGGCAAACCTCAAGTCTTAGTATTTTAGCTTACAATGAGAACAACGGAATGGTCAATCGCGAGGCGAACGGCGGGGTGCAAACTGCCGGACTTTTGACTTCCGACCAAGAATTATGGTTCCCAAACCAACAGGGAATCACCATCATCGATCCTTTAAAAGTTTCTGAAGGAAATACAGTCCCCGGACCCACACCCATCATCGAAGAGATTGTACTATCTGATACGACTCTTTTTATAGAAAACCACTCTGATATTGAACTACCAGCCGGAGCGCGAAATATGAGAATTGTCTTTTCAGCTCCGAATTTTTCCTCATCAGACAGAATTCAGTTCAGGTACAAACTGGATGGAGTGAATCCGGAATGGGAAAACGGGACCCGAAGCCGCGAAGCTGTTTTGACAAATATCCCGCCCGGCATTCACGAATTTCAGCTAATGGTGAATCGCACCGGGAGTCCGGAGGTTCGCCGGGCATCCATAGCAATCATAACTCCATATTTCTTTTATGAGACAACTTGGTTTTACGGAGTGTTGGGTATGCTTGGCATTCTCATCATCATTGGAGGCATAAAATACCGAACACGCATTTTGGAACAACGCGAACGTAAATTGCAGAATCGCGTGGATCAACAGACGGAAGCCTTAAAAGTGGCCGCTGAACAGAAATCGAGGTTCTTTTCCGGCATCACTCATGAACTGAAAACGCCGCTTTCGCTTATCGTCAGCCCCCTAGAAGATATACTGGAAAAACAGGAGAACATTCCTGATGATTCGACCCGAAACCGCCTGCACCTGATGCATCGAAACGGCCGGCAACTCAAGAACCTGGTGGACCAGATACTGGACGTAACAAAACTAAATTCCGATGCGATTAAACTGACGTTAAAACCTGTGAATCTCCCGGAATTAACACGTCAGGTTATCGGTCAATTTCAGTCTAAACTGGAACAGGAAAAAATTGAACTGGTTTTTGAATCCGACCCAATTGATGAGTTAATCTACCTGGATGTTCACGCCTGGGAACGTATTGTAATCAATCTGCTGAATAATGCCATCCGGTTTTCACCCCGCGGATCAACTATTCATATCAACATTTCCAATCTGGAAAATGAAGTGTCTGTCAGTGTGAAAGATGAAGGCATCGGGATTGATAAAAATGAAGCCGGCAAAGTGTTTGAGTATCTCTATCAAGCCGAAGGAGCCGATGCTGCTGAGGGAACCGGAATTGGGCTATACCTTGTAAAAGGACTGGTGGAGCACATGGGAGGAAGTATTGATTTGAAATCAAAAAAAGGAAAGGGAGCCAGGTTTACCGTTTCCCTGAAGAAAGGGTTTGAACATTTTGAGGCCTCGGACACCGTCATCCACGAACCTGTAACTCTTCGAGAACTAAAAACTACCTCTAAACGCCGGAAAAAGAATAAGACGCCTCAACAAATCCACAAAAAGAATTTGGAGCAAATCCTGGTGGTAGAAGACAATTTTGATTTCCGGAATTACCTTGTTTCCATACTTACAGAGCACTATAAAGTTGCTGAAGCTGCAGAAGGGTCGGAAGCCCTGGAAATCCTCAAAAAAAATAAAACCAACCTGGTAATTTCCGATGTTATGATGCCGGGAATGAACGGACTGGAGTTTGTTACAAATCTTAGAAAAATAGAAGACTACAAACATCTTCCTGTGATCTTTCTCTCCGCAAAAAATCTTGAGATAGATGTAGAAACCGGTCTTTCCTCGGGAGCCGATATTTACCTTACGAAGCCCATCAAAAGCAAGCTCTTGCTCTCGCAGGTTTCGGCTGTTTTAAGGCGAGAAAATATTCTGCGATCCGGTCAGATCATTCATACGGAAGCGAATGAGGCTGAACTGATGCAAAACATCCGGGAAATTGTGTATCGCCAACTTGCAAATCCGGCTCTCAATATCAGTATGCTTGGGGATGCACTGTTTATGAGCCGCACCACTCTTTACAAAGAATGGAACCAGATCAGCAATATTAGTCTGAATGATTTCATCAAAAAAATTCGACTAAACGAAGCAAAAATTTTATTAACCGAGCAAAATTTCAGTGTTCAGGAAGCAGCCACGGCTGTAGGATATTCTGACCCGAATTATTTCTCGACCAGTTTTAAGAAAGAGTTTGGGGTGAGTCCATCAGAGTTTAAATAATCTATAGAACTCACCCATCGTGATTTGATTTTTATGAAGGTTTAACGGCGTCGGGCTGAAGCTGTTCGGTGCCTCTTTGAATTGAAAGAGTAGTGATGGCAGGAGTTGCCCATGGCTTGATTTTATATTGATTTTTCATCTCTGTATAGTCCTTATTTTTATATTACAGGTGATCTATTTCAAGACAGCACTTAATGAATCTGTAATGCTAAATTCTCAAAGATTTTTTCTATTTAAAATTATAGTTCACTTATTAACTGTACGCCTGTTTACGGACTGAAATGGACTAACCAGTTACAAGACAATGAAATAGGCATCAGAGGCTTTAAATAAAATTTGAGCGCATAACAGCATCAACGTTTTGTAATTTTTTAATTAGAATGCAGCTTTTACATTCTAATCTTAATGCAGTTAAAGAAGGAAAGAAGTGCATATTCTGCACAAACTTTCATATTATTTTTTAATTAAAACGTAAGGCTCCTTCAAACACTACTTTTGGATTTAAACCGCCACATACTGCGTAACCGGCATCGCCTTTCGGAAAGGCAAATCGATGACTTTTTGGGTGAGAAAACCAACTCTGAGAGTCCGGAAGACCGGATGTTGGGAATGCAACAAATTGGAACTTTCCTGAAAATTGTAAAACTGCTGAAAATACAGGGAATTGAGTTTATCAACTTGAAAGGACCTCTTCTGTCCCAACGTATTTACGACGACCCTTTATATCGCTATTCCCGCGATTTTGATATACTGGTTGAGCCAAACCGAGTCAATCAGGTGCTTCAATTGCTGCAAAATGAGGGATTTCACTTCCCCGATTTTGAATGGCCGGAATCGAAAAGAAGACAACATATCGCACTTCATTTCTTGAACCAGATTGAAATGATTCACGAGGAATCAGGCCTGATGATGGAGATCCACTGGAAGCTTTTTTCAACACGTGTTACAGATCAAGAAACACTTCAAAACCTGGTTCAGGAAAATATTGAAACAGTTGAGTTTGGAGGAGTGGGACTGAACAGGTTCTCAAAAGAATTTGAACTTTTTTACCTGGTCGTTCATGGTGGTATTCACGCCTGGTTCCGATTAAAATGGCTGGTGGATATCCATGAAATGCTTGAACGAAAAACATTTAACTGGGAGAAATTTCACCGCATAATAGCTGACTGTAACGCTCAAAAGCTGGTACCTATTTGCAATGCAATGCTTCAAGAATATTTCCCCGACGGGCCCCGAATTCCGGATGCCACTCCCGTACCCAAGAAACTTGCAAACATTGCACTCGAACAGTGTCGCCAACCGGAAGGTGACCCGCACATCACTCGGGCTAATACATCGAAGTTGCTTTACTACAGAATGAAACTTTTTCCGTCTATTCAATATAAAACGGATGTTTCAAAAGTAATTACATTCTGCAAAACGGACTTGAAATACGATTGGCTCCCGCCTTTCAAACCCGCCTATTATCTGTTTCGTCCTGTTGGGTATGTATTGAGGAGCACAGGAATAATTGAGTAGACCTTGGCATCTCCTTTCGAAACGGCGTTTAACCTGCACAGTTCCTTTCTTTTCTGTATAATCCATTTGTCTTTCTTTACCATCTAACTAAGTATTGGATTCTTATGGGGATATTTTTGATGCTGTTGCTAGTTGTAGCTCTGCTTGTCTGGGCTACAGTACGGTGGAATTTACATCCGTTTCTGGGACTTTTACTGAGTGCAATTATCATTGGTTTTTTTGCTTCACTACCCGTTTCCGATATTCTCTCGGCAATTGGCAATGGATTTGGATCAACCCTCGGAAGTATCGGTATTGTCATTGCGGCCGGATCAATTATAGGGGAGTACCTGGACAGAAGTGGTGGGGCCAAAGTTCTTGCCAACAAAATTCTGGATACGGTAGGGGAGAAAAATGCTCCGCTTTCTATGAGTTTAACCGGCTACATTGTCTCCATTCCCGTGTTCTGTGATTCGGGGTTTATCGTACTCTCGGCTCTAAATAAGGCGATATCAAAGCGTGCAAAAATTCCACTGGCCGTTTTAGCCGTTGCTTTGGCATCGGGGCTCTATGCTACTCACGTCTTTGTACCACCCACTCCCGGACCGTTAGCCGCCGCCGCAACACTCGGTGCCGATATCGGCTGGGTTTTGATTCTCGGATTGCTTGTTTCTATCCCTGTGATGTGTGCTGCTTTGGCGTGGGCCGTGATTCGCTGTAAAGACTTCACAATCGATTTTGATACTACCGAACAAAAAAAATCGGCTTCGCTCCAACCGCCATCATTCACATTTGCGATTGCTCCGATTCTGACTCCAATTATTTTAATCGCACTTAAATCCATCGTTGAACTTCCTTCGGCGCCGGTTGGGGAAGTGTTTTTGTTTGATCTATTCGTATTCTTTGGAAATCCGATTATAGCACTCCTTGTTGGGGTTGGCCTTTCTTTTTTGATGGTGAAAGGAAACAGAGAAACCGAACAACATTCCTGGCTGGAAGAGGGACTAAAAAAGGCGGGGATCATTATTTTGATTACCGGTGCCGGCGGTGCGTTTGGTTCTGTTTTGAGAGAAACCGAATTGAGTACATTCGCTTCCCAATTCACTGATATGGGCGGGTTCGGGATTCTCATTCCATTTTTGATTGCCGCTTTTCTGAAAACAGCCCAGGGTTCATCCACGGTTTCTATCATCACAACCGCGGCCATTGCAGCACCACTTTTGGCTCCGCTCGGACTTGAATCAGCAATCGGAAAAGCACTCGTTGTTCTGGCGATTGGCGCTGGTTCACTGACCGTTTCTCACGTAAACGACAGCTACTTCTGGGTCGTCGCTAAATTCTCGGAGATGGATACATCCACCGCACTCAGAACTCACACAATTGCTACGGCTATCATGGGAGTGACAGGCTATTTGACGGTGCAAATACTTGCGTGGATTCTGGTTTAATCCTTGTGATTTACGAGATCATTTTAAGCTAACCTTTATACTTTTTTTACTTATAGACAGAATACATCACGATTTTCTTGTTTGATGAAACGATCGCACTCCCAACCTCATTTTGTAGGTGAATCATCAAAAGAAACAAATAGTTAAAGTACCATGAGTAAAACATCAATTGAGAACTATACAACAGATTTATATGAACTAATCAGGCATACACAAACCGTTGTCCGAACTCAAAAGAATTCGGATGAAATGATGAATCCCCGGTCTGTGGAACTGCTTCATAATATAGATTTAGCCTTCACAAATCAGATCAATGATCTGGAGGATTTTGGAATTTTAAATGAAGGCACTATACAAACAGTGAAGGACAATCTTGCAAAGGCAACCGGAAAAATCGCCGGATTTATAGACAGTGCCCGCGATGATGCAGCTTCAAAAATGTTACGAGATGATTACACGGCATTAAGCATGATTGCATCCGGATATACAATGCTGCACACCTACGCACTGGCAGAGGAAAACTCCGAGCTCGCTAACTTCACTCAGGAAAGCCTCACCAGAATTGCACAGTTGATTACCGAAACGAGTAAAGTTATACCTCACATTGTTGCAGATGAGATTGAAGCATCGGATATTGCTCAAGAAGCTGAGGAGAATACGCAGAAAGCCTGGAATCCGGAGAACTTTCTTGTAGAGTAAAAACAAATTATTGTTAGAGTAAAACCCTGCCGCTCGGCAGGGTTTTTTAAATTTTACCGCCCCTGTAAAATAAACGCCGCCCAGTGCCGCGGAGCTGCAAATTCGGGTTGATTGATTAACTCCATTTTTGCCATCTGCAGCGATTCCGAATAGGAGTGACCATCCTTCACATTTCTGTAGAATTGGATCATCAGGTTTGCTGTCGGCTGATCATTCACTTTCCACATGGAAACCATTAGGTTGGAAGCTCCCGCATACGTAAATGCCCGGGTGAACCCGATCATCCCTTCACCTTTGTAAACCGTTCCGAGACCGGTTTCACAAGCTCCCAGAACGACCAGGTCCGCACTCATATTCATATTGTAGATATCATTTACATAAATCACACCGTCTTCATTTTCATCTCCCCAAAAAGCGATCCCCGACAACGCAGGATCTTCCTCATTTACAAAGGCATGAGTCGCAAAATGAATGTATCCGTAATCCTCAAATGAAGTGGATTCAATGGTTGATTTTGTAGCTCTTTTCCCAACCAATATTTCAACATCTTCAGGGAAAATATACTCGTGCAGAGTTTGTGGCTCCTCAAATATTTTTGCGATCTCATTCGTCTCATAACGAGTAAGTGGCAACGGCGAAAGGTCGGCTATATATCGCGATGCAGCGACTTGCTCTTCAACCTCAATAGTTGATTCGTTGAATGGAGCTGCTGCAAACAAATTCTTTGGATTCGCAATCTTCTGCTGTGTTAACATCTGAAGCACTGTTGCCGACGGCACGTATGAAATTTGGTAATCACGAATCAGATATGGAAAATTGTAATAGCTTGAATGTTGAGACGCTTCCGTCAGAAGCATTTCAAATGGCAGGTAGTGAAGAGACTGATCAGGCACAATGATTAACGATTTTGAATCGAGATCAGATAAGACCGGCTCAACCAACTGACTGTACAGATTGAAGGCCAGATCGGAATATTTTTTCGTACTATCCGATAAAACAGATCTCCTGAGTGCTTTAATGTGGCTTGATAAAGAATCGGAAGAACCCAGCGAATGAAAGTCAATATTCTGCTGATCCATTACCAGAGCAAACACCTCATCATCACTCACAATGTAATTGACCAGCGCTTCATCAGGTTCAAGCAGATCTTCTACCGTTTCACGGTTTGCATAACTCTCATCGTACTTCAGGCGATAATACTCGGGATAATTATCTTCAAGTTGTCGAGTCAGATTGTTCAGTTCCTGTCGAGCTCCAAAAAGAGAATCCCGATAGGCTGATATGATATTTTGATCTGCCTCAAAACCCTTCTCCTGCTCTGCATTCAGTTGTTGATAAAAATTCGCAATATTTGAATTGATGGCTGATTCGTGATCCAAAATATCCTGTGGCACTCCTGCAAAATTCTTTGCCTCAATATCCTGTAAAAGTTCAAGTGCGATACGTGACCGGCTCAACTCACTGGTTGCCAAAATCTCATCCAACCATGATTTTTCTCCTGTTTCTTCATATAAATAATTGTATGCTTTGATTCTGTTCGTAAAGATCGAATAATTTTGATCGACAAGATTTAGCTTGGAAGCTTCGCTCTGATAGGATTTCTGTAAAAAATCCACCGTTTTGATCGATGTGGAGTAGTTTTCAATCGCCCGATGAAGATGCGCAGTTCTGCCATCAGATTCATATAGCTTCAGATGCATATCACCAATCTTCGCAGCGGCATTCATAAACAGAAGCGGATGTGAGACACGGCCGGCATCAAAACCGTTTTGGGGATTGATACCGCTTTCCTCAACAATCATTTCATACGTTTGCTCATAATTCTCTAGAGCAGTGGTAAAATTCTCTTCCTCCTCATACGTATTTCCAACATTCAACATAATATCCCAAACATCAGGGTGATTATGCCCCAAACGATTTTCAGTGATCTGGAGAGCCTTATCAAAATATTCTCGCGCCTTACCGTACTCTTCAGTTCTCGTATAAAACTCTCCCGTATTTATATAAGGAGTGATAAGGTTTGGATGATCATCTCCATAAATTTCTTCCCGAACAGCAATGGATTTCTGATAATTTTCCAGAGCTGCATCATAATTCTCATTTTCCATATAAATGCTGGCCAGGTTGGAATACCCGATGGCTGTATCGATGTGATTTTCTCCCAGTAAATTCTCTTTGATTCGCTGAGCTTTTTCTAAAATTTCAGCGGCTCTCTCAATATCATCCATTTCTGTGTAGACAACGCCTGCATTATTGTAAGCACCAGCTACGCGTTCATGATTTTCTCCATAATTTTCCCTGAAAATATCTGCGGAACTCAAAAAATAATCAGCAGCTTGGCCGTAATCACCCATGTAGTAATAAATGGTTCCAATACTATTATGGAGCAATGCCACCTCCGGATGATTCTCGCCATACAGCGATTGGGTCACATCTAACGCCTCTAGAAAATAATCCATTGCACCTTGGATATCCCCGATTTGACGGGTCAGCAATCCCATATTATTGTAGGCGAGAGCCAAAAATCGCAGCACCTCTCTGTCTCTCTCCAAACCTTCCAGGGCATGTAAAGCTTTTGAGTAGATATCCAGGGATTTCTGAAAATTACCCAGCTCATTTTCCAGGTAGGCGGATGCAAGATAACCACGCGCTCGGGGCAGCCCTTCCATCGCGGTATGATTTAGTACATCCAAAGATTGGTCAGCTACTTTTTGAGCCTCTTCAAAATCGGTCATGTCCACATACAGAAAGACCTTTTGCAGGTTGATCTCCATCTGTAAGGGATGGGGAGTTCCCAGCTCCTGATGTAAAATTTGTTCAGCTTCTTGAAGAAGTTTCTCGGACGATTTAAAATCCCGGTTTACACGGTCAATATCTGAAATGTAGGTCTTTGTATCGATACACATTTCAGGATACTCGGAATTGGAACAAAGAGTTGACGAAACTTCTTCAAACATCTTTTTTGATCGTTCGTAATCTCCCTCTTGATATACTTTCACAGCTTGATCAAACAGCTTTTCAGCATCAACTGCTGATTGGGCAAACAGCGAAGCAGGGATCAAAAATAGTGTAGCCAGCAGAAAAAAATTTTTGCAGTGAGACACAAACAAACCCAGGTTTTAAGCAAGAACAGGTTGAGAAGAACCAAAAATGTTTAGTCGACATTACTAAACGATTCCCTATTTGTAAAGAATCAGAGCATTTTTTAAGTCTTGCAGAAGATCTACTTTGGTCAGACCAAGACAGATTGTACTAGCATCTCACAAGATTATGTTTGAGGGTAACGGGTCAGTGATCCGTCGTACGCCGGACAGCTTGTCCGGCCTGGAAAACCTCACATGTCTATCAGAAATGGATTTTCGCTGATTAACGATAATTCCTGTATACATCAAATTGCAATGGAACTATATTATTGGGAGGTAACGGGTCAGCGACCCGTTGTACTTCTACTCACCAAACAGAGCCTTCACAAATCCTTCTCTCTCAAAAACCTGCAGATCTTCAATCTGCTCGCCCACGCCGATATATTTCACGGGTACATTCAATTCGTTGGAAACTCCAATCACAATTCCTCCTTTGGCGGTTCCGTCCAATTTTGTGAGAACGAGCCCGGTGACATCAACCACGTCGGTGAATGCATTTGCCTGCTGCATTGCGTTTTGTCCGGTTGAGGCATCCAGAACCAGTAAAATTTCATGGGGTGCTCCATCGACTACTTTACCCATCACGCGTTTAATTTTGGCAAGTTCGTCCATCAATGATTTTTTGTTATGAAGCCGCCCGGCAGTATCAACAATTACCACATCGGCGTCTCTTGATTTTGCAGAAGCAACCGTATCGTACGCCACGGCAGAGGGATCCGCATTTTGTCCCTGCTGGATAATGGGCACATCGGCGCGCTCACTCCAGATCTTGAGCTGATCAACTGCCGCAGCACGAAAAGTATCAGCCGCTCCGAGCATCACATTTTTTCCGGCTTTTTTGTAGAGATGAGCGAGCTTTCCGATGGTCGTCGTTTTTCCAACACCGTTAACTCCCACAATCATAATCACGTGAGGTTTGGTAGGAAAATCGGCATCAAATTCTGCAGGCTGTTCTGGGCGATTTTCCTTCAGCAATGCCGTAATCTCTTCCCGCATAATCTGCTGTAGCTCATTTTGCGTGATGAACTTATCACGGGCCACACGCTTTTCAAGCCGATCAATAATTTCAATCGTTGTTTTTACGCCGACATCTGAAGTAATCAGCGCGTCTTCTAAATCATCGAGAGTGGCATCATCAATTTTGTCTTTTCCGGCAATGCTTTTACCGATCTTATTGAGCAATCCATCACGGCTCTTCTCGACTCCTTTATCAAGTTTCTCTTCTTTTTTTAAACCAAGTTTGTCTAACCAGCCCATTTCAAAAATTATGTTCAGCTATAAGTAATTGTTTAGTCTGAAATATACGATGATTAACGGTAGACGTGAAACGGCAAAATGATGGGTTGTCTCAACTGCCGAATTTATTAGAATCAGCTCGAGAAATTCGGCAGACGAAAAAGACATTCGTCAGCCAAAGATCTTCACGTCTCACGTAAATCTAATTAAACTCAGCCCCGGCCATGATCTTGTTATAGCGAATGGTGTATTAAACTAAGGAGTAGAACATCAAAATCACGGAGAGAATCATTAAGGAAAGATGAACCTGGGTAGCGCCCGGGAAAAAGAATTCACTCATCCAGTACAAGGCCATCGCATTTACAGAAATCTTGCCGGACATGATGGACATCGCCACTTTCCCTCTTTTTTTCTTGATGCGGGCCGACCCCCACATAATCATCAAGTCGCGGCTCACACCAAGTAAAAAGTACCAGATTGGGATCCACCCCAGGAAGAAAACGGTGTAGAGAAACAGGAAAAAAGCCATCAATTTATCGGCAACGGGATCAAGTATTTTCCCAAGCTCCGATCGTTCGTTTCTCAAGCGTGCAACTAACCCATCAAAATAATCAGAGACACCCCCGTAGATTATCAGGGCGACGATGGCTAGGTTTGCTTCATAATCATTCTGGATGTGCAGATAGATAATCGGCGCGACCACCAATACCCTTGAAAAAGAGATTAGGTTCGACCATGTGTAAATGTCGTTACTAACCAATACCTTTTTACCATCGATATTTGATGCAGCTTCTCTCATCTAAGCAGTTGCTTCTTGTACAGTTTATACATTAATAATACAGTTTTTAATACAGATAATCGCAAATGGAATATAAGGATTTACGCAGCATTGAGCAGGCAGATGCAAAACTCAGGGAAAAAAAGTTAACATCAAAAAAAGTATTTGATGGCAAATTGCTTCACGTGTATTCCGATGAAGCTGAACTTCCTGATCAATCCACCTCTACCCGGGAATGGATTAAACACCCCGGTGCGAGTGCTGTTGTACCCGTTTTTGAGGATGGATCCATCATGCTTCTGCAACAGTTTCGCTATCCACCCAAACAGACATTCATAGAGGTTCCGGCCGGAAAAATTGATCCGGGTGAGGATAAGAAATCCACAGCCGAGCGCGAACTTTTTGAAGAAAGCGGCATCAAATGTGAGAACATAGAAGAAGTTGGTTCCTTTTATCCTGCGATCGGTTATGCGGACGAAATTATTTATGTGTACGCCGCGTGGGGACTCAACGAAGAATCACAATCTGTAGATGACGATGAGTTTTTGCTGAAATACAGAATCCCGTTTTCCAAAGCTCTGAAAATGATCCAAACCGGAGAAATCACCGACGGAAAAACCATCTGCTCCTTGATTCAGACTTCCATGTGGTGGAGGGAAAATGAACCCTTTGAGGTGGATTTGGGATCTTAAACCTCGTCTTTCCGGACTTGATCCGGAATCTCCTTTCTTAAGTTGAAGTTCGGGGATTCTGAATCAAGTTCAGAATGACGATTGCAATGTTCGATTATTCCTCTTCTTTAATCACACCCTCATCCAACGCCAGTTGATACAATGATTCATGCAAATTCTCACGGTCCAAATCCCCGCGGTTGATGAGGGATTCGATCTCCTCACCGGTGAACATCATCAGCATTCCCTGCTGACGAAATTCCTGGTCAATATTTCTCGGATTTGTTAATAGCATTTTGGCCAGATCAATTCCATCAGGACTTACGTTCAAATTCACGAGACAGTAATACTGATCCGCCGGTTCATCCCCAAAATCAATGCGTTGTAGTTTTGTGTCTTTGAATTTCATGTATGAATAATTTTTTAATGATGTCGCTTTGACACACCCTAAATTCCTCCCTATGGAGAAAAGCACTCCAAAAGGAGGGACTTATACTTCCCCTTCCATGTGATCCCGTATTTTTCGGGCCCATATGGAAGGGTACTGAGGGGATGGGTCATTCAGAATACCGTTCAATAAAATCCCGTGCCTTAACAATCTCCATGATTTCGCCGCTTTCGGCATTTGTAATTTGAACCTGGAACAAGCTGATGATTGCCTGATTATTTAAGCACTCCAAGGTCTCGGAAATCGACTCGCATTCTTCAGTTTCACTGACCAGATCGTTCACTCCCTGAACTACATATTTTAAGTTCTGTTTTTTCTTTTGGTTCTTAGGCGAGTCCTCTTCTTGTGGATTAAAATATTCCCGAATTGCTTCTTCGGTAACAAACCATTGAACACCTAATTTGCGACCTCGGATTCGTCCCTCACGAAGGTATGCTCGGAGAGTCATTTTACTAATGCCCAACCGTTCGTGCAGATCATCAATAGAATAAAGCGTTAATGAACCTATTTTTCTCGGCATTTCGTCTTTTGATTACTAAATATTACTTACTATTAGTGATATAAAGATCACAAATAAACTGATATTGTAGATCTTTATCAAGACAATATGAATTTCATTTGGAGCGAATACCCTTAACCCTTTATATTGATAGTAATTGATCGAAACAAAAAGCCCATCATCGATCTATCACTTCAACTTCCCTCGCGAATTTTCTATATCTGATTCTGAAAAAAGTTTCCCCTTCTTTGCAATAAATCCATCTCTCTTAAATTAAAAAAGCGTTGAAAAGACACTTACTCACAGCATCTGATCAACGCTTTATCTGGGTCAAAAGAATTAAAACTATGTAGGCTGAGTTACAACTTTTTCGGATCGTCTTGCCGCCCATTCCGCACGTTTCTCATCAACCAGTTGTTTTACACGATTTGCAGAGATGTAAACCACCGGTATCAGAATCAGAGTAATTAGTGTTGATGCGGTCAGCCCTCCAATTACAACCCGTGCAAGCGAGGCCTGAATTTCGCCGCCCGCACCCCAACCGAATGAAAGCGGAAGAAGGCCGAGAATAGTGGTGAGAGTTGTCATCAGAATGGGGCGTAACCGAAGTCTTCCGGATTCAATAACAGCTTCCAAAACTCCCATATTTCGATCACGCCTCATCAGGTTAATGTAATCCACAAGTACGATGGCGTTATTCACCACAATCCCCACAAGCATGATAATTCCCATAATACTCTGCATGTTGAATGTGGTGCCGGTCAGGAGCATGGTCGGAATAATTCCTACAATCGCTACCGGAACGGCAAACATAACAATTAACGGATCGAGGAATCGCTCAAATTGTGCGGCCATCACCATGTAAATCAACACTACAGCCATGATGATTGAGACCAGGAAATCGCGCTGTGCTTTCTGTTGCTCCTCGTATTCGCCACTGTACACAATGGAGAAACCGGCTGGAAGCGACAGATCAGAAAGCTCAGCCTGTATTTTTTGAACGGCCTCACCCAGCGGAGTTCCACCCTCGAGATTTGCTGTGATATATGTAACACGCTGACCGTTAATTCTGTTAATACTCACCGGTCCCTCAGAAGCACGTTGGTCAATTACAGTAGAGATCGGAATGGTTTGACCGTCGGCCGATCTTACAGAAATATTTTCAAGATCGAGAGTACTCATCCGGTCGGATTCCTGCAGACGAACCCGGATTGGGAATTCATCCCCGCCCTCACGAAATACGCCGGCCTGAACGCCACCTACATTCGCCTGAACGGCTTGGGCTACTTCTCGTGCTGTCAGACCTAATTCTGAGATTTTCTCGCGATCAAAAACGATGTTTTGTTCCGGGCGGCCCTCTTCACGGTCGGATCGTACGCCGCGTACTTCCGGGATTCGCTCCATTCGTTCGCGGATCTGATCTGCCAGTTCCGTTGCGACATCTAAATCATATCCGCGCAGTTCAATCTCTACAGCAGCTTCACCGCCCGATCCAAAAATCCTACGTAAAATCCAGAGACCCGATTGAGCCTGAACTCTGAAAAATCCACCCGGGATACTTCCTTCAATCTGATTTCGAATTTGATCAGCCAGTTCATAGGAATTGATGGTCCGTTCCGATTCATCCACAAGTGCCAGTTCCACCTCGGCATTTCCATTTCGAACTTCGGTTGACATAAATTTTACCTGGTTCATAGGGGCGATGGCAACCACTTTTTCTTTCAACTCCTGCAGATATCGGTTTGCCACGGCCACGTTCATTCCGTCTTCCATATAGAAATCGATGCTGATTTCATCGGCCTCCGTCTGGGGAGCTAACTCCGTATCAACGTAACCGGCACCCAAAATAGATCCCACAATCAAAACAGTGGTAATTCCAAACACCAGGTATTTTCGCTCAATCGCCTTGCTCAGGAATGCGCTGTATTTGTTTTCGGCTTTTTCAAAAAAGATTTGAAAACGTCCTTTTTCAGAGACGTCGGTTTCAGAATCAGGCTTGATGCTCATAAATTTGCTCGCAAGCATCGGAACCAGTGTCAACGCTACAAGAAGGGAGCAGAACAGTGCAAAAACTACTACCAAGGCCAGCTCCTGAAAAAGAGTTCCGGTGATCGTTTGCATAAACACGACCGGCAGAAAAATTACCGATGTGGTGACCGTAGACGCCACAATCGCGCCTGAAACTTCCTGCGTTCCCACAAGAGCACTTTCCTCCAGCGACTTACCCTTCGACCTGAGCCGTACAATATTTTCAAGTACCACAATGGCGTTGTCGACAATGAGGCCGACGCCAAGTGCTAAACCTCCGAAGCTCATTTGATTTAGAGTAAGTCCTGTAAAATAAAGCAGTCCAAACGTGGCAATAATAGAGACCGGAATCGCCAGGGAGATGATAAATGTGGTGGATCCATTCCTTAAAAAGATATACAGAATAAAAATTGCAAGAACAGCGCCCCACATGGCAGATTGTTGTACATTGTCGATAGAATTCTGAATGAAATCACTCTGATCAATCACCATCAGCAGTTCAATATCCTCCCGCTCACTGTTGATCTGTTCGATCTCATCCCGAATTTGGCTTGCAACCTCTACAGTATTTGAGCCGGTTTGTTTCCGAATCCCCATTCGAATCATCGGCTTGTCGTTTACATTCACGACTCGGTTCAAATCTTCATAACCATCTTCAACGGTAGCTACATCGCGGACCCGCACCGGTTTACCGTCAATCCGTGTAATAATTGTTTCAGAAATTTGGCCAATAGAGGTGTATTCACCCAGCGTTCTCACATAGATATCGGTGATACCGCTCTTTACATTTCCGCCGGGAAGTGTTGTATTCTCAGCAACAATCGCATTTTGAACATCGATGGCCGTCAAGCCGCTGGCCATCAAACGATCCCGCTTCAAATTCACACGAATTTCTCGGTGTACTCCGCCCCAAACATCAATCGTGCCTACTCCGGGAATTTGTTCGAGACGTTTTGAGATATCCCGCTCCAGGATTAGCGTCAGTTCATCAAGCGGGCGGGTTGATTGTGCTCCAAGGATGACAATCGGGAAGTCATTGGGATCGTACTTTCGAACCCGGGGTGCTTCTGCTTCTTCCGGTAAACTTCGCCGAACCCGATCCAAAGCTGCGCGCACATCATTGGCCGCCTCATCCAAATTGGTATTTTGAGAAAAATTTAACGATACCTGGCTTTCTCCCTCTTGCGATTGCGACGTAATTTCCTCCACATTTGCCACGCCGGCGAGTGCATTTTCAAGCTGATCCGTAACAATCGTTTCAATTTCTTCGGGCCCAACATTCGGGTAATCTACAGATACAGACAGTCTCGGATATTCAATCGGTGGGAGAAGATCTACGGGAAGGTATCGAAATCCCGCAATTCCCAATACAATCACGATCAGGTAAACCATCGTGACCGCAATGGGCCGGTGTATGGATGTTTTTGTGATTGGCATGGTCTAATTCCTCCTATAGTTGGTTGCTGGTTGGGTTTGGAGCACTCTCAACTACATTGTTGTTATTCATAATCTCATCAAGAAGATCTTCGGGACGCAGCTCCTGCATCTCCATAATATTTTCCCAACTTGACGGACGAATACGAGCCTGCCCACTGTTATCTCGCTGCAACAGATTATGGCCAACCGTTACCACCCATTGGCCGCTTCGTATACCCGTCACACCGGCCGCATCTCGTCCTCTTGCAATAACCTGGATGGGCGTGAATTCTATATCCGTTGGATTACTCAGGCTTGCTTCGTTTTCACCATCTGTACTTTCCGTTAACTCCGATTCAAGACCAA
This sequence comes from uncultured Rhodohalobacter sp., assembly GCA_964422985.1. GTDB lineage: Bacteria > Bacteroidota > Rhodothermia > Balneolales > Balneolaceae > Rhodohalobacter. Next base: position 69,800 of record CAYRDO010000001.1, read on the forward strand.
AACTGGAAGCCAAATAGACGCCGGTTACCCCTGTCTGTTGATTTCTGTGAATAGCGCTAAGTGGAATGATCGTGGCCTGTTCACTTTCGCCGTAAAGAACATCCACAGTTACAAACATTCCCGGCATCAGTACCCGATCCGGATTATCAATATCAATTTCGGCCTCTGTACTGAAGTTTCCGGCACCCAGAAATGGAGAAATTCTTGAAATTTCTGCAGTTAAAACTGTGTCTGTTAAGTTTTCTGAGAAGATACGGACGGATTGGCCTGTATTGATATAACTCAACATTCGCTCAGTAAGATTGATCGTAATTTTAGACTGGCTCAAGTCACCAATCGTAAAAAGTCTTGTACTCGAACTCACCTGCATTCCAATCTCTGCATTACGCTGACCAACCGTTCCACTTACCGGAGCTACAATCTGCGTTTGATCAAGGGCATCTCTTTGCTCTTCAACGCTTGCTTCGGCTTGTGCAACTCGTGCCTGGGCCAGCTCGTAATTTGCTTCGGCCGATTTAAGTTGGGCTTCCGCCTGCTCCAGTTCCAAATCACTTGTCAGATCGCGCTCAGCCAAAACCCGGATTCGTTTAATTTCTGATTCAACCTCTCCGAGAGCCGCCAGCGCCTGCTTCTCCTGTGCTATGCTAATTCGCAAACTCGCTTCAGCCTGTCTCAGTCGTTCCCGGTATTCGCTGTCCCGCAGTTGTACCAATACATCTCCCTGCTGAACCTGTTCTCCGTTCTGAACCAACACTTGCTCAATAGGGGCGGCAATTTCCGGGTAAATATCTACTTGATTGGCTGCTCGAACAACACCATTCAATCTCTCTTCAAGGGGGAGGCTTCCAAATTGCGCTTCTACTGCTTCTACCGCTGGTAATACTTCGCTGAACTGTTCTCCTGTATTTTCTTCAGACCCGCAACCTTGAAATGCAATCAGCCCGAAAGCAACAAGCGTTAATAACCATTTATTTTTCATATTTCCACAAATATTTAATTTATATCAAGAATAACACTAATTATTATTTTTCATTCCCTGCCGATTGTTAAAAGGTTTAAAATGTTTTAATGGCTCAAATACGCGGTTCTGGTCTATTTTCCTTAAAATACACGACGCATTGGCCATCTGTCATCTACAGGTTGAACGGTTTTTATGGATTCTATTACTCAAATAACCCTCGGAGCAGCCATAGGTGAATCGCTCCTTGGCAAGAAAATTGGATATCGTGCAGCAGCCTGGGGAGCCTTTCTGGGCACTTTACCTGATCTTGATGTCCTCGCCAATCCATTTTTAGACAGTGTGGAACAGATCAGCTTTCACCGCGGATTTACCCACTCTTTGCTTTTTTGTTTGATAGCCTCTCCACTGTTTGGGTACGGTATCAACTATCTTCAAAAAAAATGGGAGGTAGGATGGAGAAAATGGACCCAATTCGCATTCCTTATTTTCTTTACCCACATCCTTCTGGATGTTCAAACAACATATGGCACCCAGGTTTTCTATTTCTTCACCGATTGGCCGGCAACCACAGATTCCATTTTTATCATCGATCCTATCTATACCTTTTCTCTTTTGATTGGTTTGATACCCGCCCTTTTCTTCAGTCGGGAGTCAACCACAAGATCATTATTGAACCGAGGCGGGCTTTTGATCAGCACGCTTTACCTGGTTTGGGCACTCGGAATCAAAGCACACGTTCATAGCGTGTTTGATGCCTCGTTTGAAAACCAGTACGGATATTACGATACGATCAAAACCACGCCTAATGGACCGACCACGTTTTTATGGACCGGTTACATTATTCGGGAAGATACAGTCTATCAATCTGTGTATTCTATTTTTGATGATGACACCAACCTGCATTTTCGGGTGATTCCCAGAAACTCGGAATTGATTGAAGGAATCAAAAATGACCGCGCCGTTGAAACGCTCCTTTGGTTTTCACGCGGATACTATACCGTGCGAGAAGAAGAAGATACTCTCGCTTTTTATGATTTGAGATTCGGCAGAAGTGATCTTTGGTTGACAGACAACGAACAAGCTGAATATGTTTGGAAAAACTACATCCGGTTTGATGAAGATGGCAATGCAATAGGCATTGACCAATCCACGCCAGATTTTGAGACACGATCTTCCATTTTCGATCGTTTCATCAACCGTATCAAAGGTGAATAAATCTTTTTATATTTGAAAGAACCTGCGAGAGTCCGGAAGGTCCTCACAGAGTTCGTTTTTAATTTCACGGTGACTATCTCGGGAACTATTACCCTCTGGAAGGTCACAAAAGCTTTTTATACAATGAACAGAAAAGTCATTATCGGATTATTAATTGCCTTTTTCATCGGCACATTCGCGTTCTTCTCATTCCGCCAAATTACACCGGATGAGATCGAAAATGCTCCCGAATGGATGCCGCTTGAAACTGCTCAAACCCAAGCCTCAGCAGAGAATAAACTGATTATGATTGACATCTATGAAGTGGGCTGCCAATTCTGTCGGGCGATGGAAAATGAAGTGTATCCCTCGCCCAGTGTACGCGCCATCTTAGATCGTGATTTTTACCCGGTTAAAGTCAATGGGCATTCTGAAGATATGATTACCTACAATGGCGAGCAGATGACCGAGCAACAGTTTGCGGCCGAAATGGGAGTTACCGCTTATCCTTTTACTGTGATTATGGATGGGGAGGGCAACGTCATCGACAGCCGCCGTGGGTATATGAGCATTGTGAACTTTTCACGGTTTTTGAAGAGCACGGTTGAGAAGAAAGGTCAATCTCAGACCTAGTTCTTTGCCGCTTTTTCCTCGCAGAGTTTTGCGGAGTTATTCGCAGAGTCACACAGATTTTTAAAAAACCTCAGCGAAACTCAGCGGTTTATCTGCGCAAATCAGCGAGAACTCATTTTTTTTGGATTGCCGCGTTTCACTCGCAATGACCCTTTACATCTCACGTCTCAAAAAATCTGAGATCGAGAATCAAATATCTCCAAACGCATATCCCGCCTTTTACTCAAAAAACGGATATCCTTCCGTTGCATATTTTCGCATTCCCTCTTCATTGATCTCCACACCGATTCCCGGTTTTTCTGATATCGGCACAAATCCGTCTACCACTTTTTCACCGTCGTAGGTTACGATCTCATCAAACATTGGATCTTCATGGAAATAGATCTGCCATTCCATAATCATAAAGTTTGGAACCGATGCGCAAACGTGGGCCGTTGCCATCGCACCGAGAAATGACGACACCATATGAGGCGCAAACGGAATGTAATAGAGCTGAGCAAGATTGGCGATTCGCTGGCCTTCACCAAGTCCGGCCGCTTTTTGGAGATCCGGCATGATGATATCTATTGCCCCAATCTCAAACAGTTCACGGAAGTCATGAGCTAAGTATAGATTCTCGCCCGTACATAGCGGCGTGGTGGTCTCTTCCTGAATGTATTTGTAAGCCTCAGCGTTTTCCGCCGGGATTGGATCTTCAAGCCACATCAGGTTTATCGGCTCCATTATTTTTGCCACTTTCTTAGCACTCGGCAAATCATAACGCCCGTGCATGTCAGCACAGATATCCACATTATCGCCAACCTGTTCTCTGGCAGCGGCCATCTGGTTGTACATTCGTTCAAGTTCACCATGGCTGACCGTCCAGTTGTATTGGTCGTATCTACTGGGGTCGTTCGCTTGATCGAGGTCAAATTTTACAGCAGTCATTCCATAATCAACAGCTTTTTGAGCACTCTCAGCAAACTCTTCGGGTGATGGTAGACTTGATTGATATAGTGCCGTATCCATATACACCCGTACCTTATCCCGAAATTTCCCTCCCAGCAGTTGATAAACCGGCAGATCTAACGCTTTTCCCGCCAAATCCCACAGCGCTGTTTCAACTGCGGCCAATGCTGCTAAATACATCCCGGATTGCGCCCCACCAAAAACACCACCGCGCCGGATTTCATAAAACAGCCGATGAACATCCAGGGGATTTCTGCCCTGAAGGCGTCGACCCCAGCCCAATACAAGCTGATCGGTTCCGCGAACAGCATCGGCACCTTCACCATGACCAGCGATATCTTGGTTGGTATAAATCTTAACAAACAGGTGACTACCGCCACGAATAAAACCGCATTTGAGATCTGTAATTTCCAGATCGGTTGGGCGAGAATGTTTCTTTTTATCTCGTACGGCATTTTCCAATCCCATTCCTGCAGCTGCAAATGGTGCAGCGGCCATACCTCCGGCTCCCAAAACGCTTTTCTTTAAAAATGAACGACGTGATTCTTTTTTATCCATGATTGTCCCTATTTGTAATTAGTTGTTAGTCAGACCTTCTGTATTATTTACCCTTATTTTAGAATAGTGCATCTGTCATTCTGAACCTGTCTGACAAAACGATAGCGCTGGCAGGCTTGATTCAAAATGACTGGATGCATCAATGTTTGGAGATCCTGAATCAAGTTCAGGATGACGTATATTGAAGCCCGTGTAAAGAAACTCACCAGGTCCGAGTTTCAAGTAATTCCTGGATCTGTTCTTTTGGAACCGGCAATTCATCGATATGATCTTCCAGCCATTGCGAAAAATCCCGCTCAATCTCATCCGACCATCGCGCATCAATCTGGCCGGATGTATACACTCCTTCGCGTAGTCGCTGCTGACCAAACATATCCCGTAACCGTACAATCTCTGAAGTTTTTACAACTCGCTCCGCCAAATGCGGCGGTATAAAAATCACACCGCCATCTCTTCCGAGAACCACGTCGCCCGGCATTACCATTACATCGCCAATTCGGGTGGGCGCGTTAATGCTCACCAAGGTTGTGTTCAGCGCCCCATCAGGATTATTCAGATGGTGTGAAGGGTGATAGCTTCTATAAAACGCAGTAAAACCTTCAATCTGTTTCAATCCATTTATATCCCGTAAAGCACCGTTATAAACAATCCCATTTCCGGAATTTGCATAGATGGCATTTCCCACATTATCACCGATTGTGGGGCCGTCTTTGTGAGCTCCAAACTGATCACCAACATATACATCGCCTTGTTGAAGCATATCAACCGGCCAGGAGTTTTGTGATCCTGATCGTCCGTCTTCTTCACCTCGCTGATCAATTACCCTATGAACATCCGGCCGCCCCGGCATAAAGGTCGCCGTAAGTGCGCGTCCCACCAAAACACTGTCGGGATTCAGAATCTCCCACCCTTCGGCATATTGATGATTGTAATTTTCTCCACGCAAAACGGCCCAGGCTTCTTCTATGGTTGCCAGTTTCATTCGCTCCAAAATGTTATCGGAAATCTTTGGACGACCATCCGGGAAGCGTTCACCTTCCCATTCAGGAGTGAGTGCAATGACCTCCTCAGGGGAAAGTTGTTGACCTGACACAGGCGGAACACTAAAAAAAAGCAGTAATAGAAAACTTAGAAATGTATAAATCTTCATGATATGGTAAAAAAAGGTTGAGAATTTATTGTGAGATCCGGCTCTGAATGAACAATATATAAGAACGATGTTTAAAATCCATTTTCACGGGAATTGGTTTCTATTCTTCATGAATATGGACTTGAAACAAAATCTTGAGATCATCATTCAACCCTCACGTGGCTTTACATTATTCGTGAAGGTTCTATCTTTTGATTACAATTGGATCCTGTGGGAAAAATCATTTGGGAATGAGTACTTTAAGCACTTGGTCTATAAACAGAAACTCCCAAATTATATCCAACGCTTTACAACATATCAGATCATGAATGTAACTTCTGTACAACGGCTTTTTAAACATGGGATTTGGTTGATAATGCTTTTTCTCACCGGCTTTTCTCAGTCATTTTCCCAAAATGTAGTTACTCCGCAACACATTGCTGAGATGGAAACTGTGGAATCATCACTGCTTTCTCCCGATGGTCAACATATCGCATATACGGTTAGTACGCCCGCTGATCCATACGAAAGAAATGCTACAAACAGCAATCATCTTTATCTTTTACATGTGTCTGAGGGAACGACCACTCCCTATTATACAAGCAGTTCTGTAAGCTCGGTACAATTTCGGCCGGGACCAAATGCCATCACATTTTTAACCAAAAAACCAAACGATCACACCCGCTCGATCTACCAAATTTCGATGAATGGCGGCGAAGCTAGAAAGGTATTTAGTTTTGATCAGGATATTATCAGCTATTCCTGGAACAACAATGGAAACCAACTCGCATTCATCGCAAAAGAAACAGTGGAAAAATCGAATTCTCCACTTCCTTATCAGGCTGAGGTCTATGAAGAGAATGAACCAAATCAGTGGGGATATATCGCAAATGTTGCGATGAGTAATCGCTCTGCGAGACCTGTCTCGGTTGATGGATCTGTTTATATGATGGAGTGGAGTCCCGGTGGAGATCGTATCGCTATATCTGCGGCGCCCACTCCCAATGTTGATGATGAATACATGCGCCAGCAGATCTATATTGTTGATGCCAGAAATGGAGAAATTGCCACTGAAATTAACAATGAAGGGAAACTTGAACAGATAGAGTGGAGTCCTAATGGGCAGCGACTTGTGTTAGTTGCCGGATCAAACATTAATGACCCCATTGCCGGCCGCATTTTGATTGTATCATCAAGAGGAGGCGTTCCACAAATTGTAAACAGGGAATTTGAAGGAGCCTATGAACAGGTGAAATGGATTGAAGAAAATTATATCCATTTCCTGGCCAGCGAAAGTACAGCTTCCCGGTTAGGAAAAGTTCGTTTTGATGGCGGCGAAAAACTCACTCTTTTCTATTCTGACGAGCACGAAATTTCCTCCTTTTCGGCATCCGATTCCAGTTCATTTTCTTTCATCGCAAACTCCTCCAATCACCCCGACGAAGTATTCTATTTCTCAGGAGAGGAAGGCGATATGTACAGGCGAATGACCTATCACAACGAATGGCTCAACAGTGTGAATTTGGGAGACCAGGCCGTTGTCAGCTATCAAAGCAGAGATGGGGAATATTCGATTGACGGTATTTTGATCTACCCTGTGGGTTACCAGGATGGAGATACGGTTCCGCTGATTGTTCATGCCCACGGTGGACCGGAATCGCATTACGATAATGGCTGGCTGACAAATTATTACATGCCCGGTCAAATAGCCGCCGGAAAGGGATATGCGGTATTTTATCCCAATTACAGGGGCAGTACGGGGAGAGGAATCGATTTTGCATTCAGCAGCCAGGCCGATCTCGCGGGGGCTGAGTTTGATGATATCGTTGACGGCGTAGATTATTTGATCGAGATCGGGCTTGCAGATCCCGACCGTGTTGGAATGACAGGCAAATCATATGGCGGCTACGCTACTGCCTGGATGAGCACCTATTACTCCAGCAGTTTTGCTGCGTCGGTGATGTACGTTGGAGTGAGCGATAACATTTCCAAATGGGGTGAAAGCGATATTCCGGAAGAACTCTACCTGGTTCACACCCGTAAACGGCTTTGGAGTGATTGGGATTGGTTTCTTCGGCGAAGTCCCATCTATCACGTAGAAAATGCCGAAACACCGATTTTGATTATTCACGGAGCGGATGATACACGCGTCCATCCGTCGCAATCGCTCGAACTGTATCGGCACCTGAAAGTTCGCAAACCCAATCTACCGGTGCGGCTTGTAAACTATCCCGGAGAGGGGCATACGATCTCCAGTTCTTCAGCAAAACTTGATTATACATACCGAATGTTTCGATGGTTTGATACCTATTTGATGACCGGAAATCCATCAGCAGAAATTCCACATTGGGATGCACCGATTCCGGAAAAAAATTGACCATCCATCAACTATTTTGTGATGTAGAGCGTCGTTGGCAATCAGACAGGATTTTCTTTTTGGAACCCGCTAAGATACATTTCACTTACTTCTATTTTAATTGGTTAACAGAAGCCAGATGCTTAAAAAAACACTTAAAATTTTCGGAGTAGTACTGCTGGGTCTTGTACTTTCTTTGATCATTTGTGTGCTGCTTCTCCGATGGGTAAATCCGCCGTTTACATCATTCACTCTACAGGATAATTGGGAATTAATGGAGCAGGACCGGTACAACCTTCGAACGTATTGGGTACCAAAAGAAGATATTCCGGACCATATGGTTTGGGCAGTTGTTGCAGCAGAAGATCAACTCTTTTTTGAACATTTCGGGTTTGATATCGAATCAATTGAAGATGCGTGGGAGGAGCGTCAGGAGGGGGAAAGAATTCGCGGTGCAAGTACTATTTCTATGCAGGTAGCAAAAAATCTGTTTTTAACATCGGATCAAAACTTCCTGAGGAAGGGAATTGAAGCCGGCATCACCGTATTGATTGAACTGTTTTGGTCTAAAGAGCGCATTGTGGAAGTGTACTTGAATATTGCTCAATTCGGCCCCGGAATTTACGGGATCGGGAAAGCCTCGGAGTACTATTTTGATAGACCCGCGAGCCAACTTACACCAATGATGGCCGCCCGCTTTGCCGCCGTATTGCCAAGTCCCAGCCGGATGCGTATCAACCCGCCATCTCCTTATACACAGGAACGAAGCCGATGGATTTTGCGACAAATGAATCAGTTGACGGGCCGAAGGTATTATGGTTTTGAAAATAATTCAGATGAGCAAGAACCCGAAATGCCGCCTGACTCTTCCTCTCAACAATCCCCCACCCCGGATACACTATCAACGGAAATTCAACCTGATACTCTTTTCCGATCTTTGCCTGACACATCTTCATCCGTTACCGATAGTGCAGATACTTCAGCTTTTTAGTGAGATGTATGTAAGATTCAATTATTGATATATTTTAATGCATATAGCAATTTTATAAATAGAGTTTTTCCGATCTTTAGAATATCTTAATACTCTATATACGACTATTAAACCGACGGATTACTTACTAAAATGCGTTTGCTTACGACCGTTTTAATTGGCTTTTTGGTTGTTCAACAAGGAATTTGTTCAACACTTCCATTATCTGTCAAACAGGATGAAAGTGCAGAAAAGGATACTGCCTATGTGAGAGAGTTAAATGAGCGAACTCAGGATCTGATTGAAGAAGGGCAGTTGGATTCGGCCGCAACTCTGATTCGGGAAGCATTTGGCTTAGCAGAATTTCTGGATGATCTTGACGGAGAATCATTTGCCGCCTCCAATCTTGCTAAATATTATGATGTTAGAGGTCTTCCGGATTCCGTGATTACATCCCTTTCTCCTCTGCTGAATCAGTACGAAGGAACCGAAAAATATACCCGAATGGGAAATCTTTTGGCAACGGCTCACCAGGAAGTCGGGAATTTCCAGCAATCTCTCGAGATCTATCAAGAGATGCTGGAAGTGGCAAGGCAAGAGAATGATACAACGATGCTGATGGGCATCACCCAAAACCTGGGAAACAGTTACAGTTCTCTCGGTGATATGCCCTCGGCGATAGACAGCTATCTGGCTAGCCTGGAAATGGCTGAGGAGCACCAAGACACACTGGTGATAGCCGTAGTGCTGGATAATCTGGCATCCATAAATGTAGATGAAGGTAATTTTGAACTTGCCGAGGAATACCTGACCCGCGCGCTGGAGCTTAATAAGCAGATTGATAACCTGAGAAATCAGATTACGAACCATATCAGCTTTGGCATTCTTTATAAAGAGTGGGACAAATATGAGCTTGCCCGCCAACATTACGAGCGTGTGCTTGAAATTGCTGAACAAACAGAGAATGTCATCAGCAAAATACAGGGAATCTATAATCTTGGCGTTCTCTACACGGAGATGGGTGAAACTGACGAGGCATTAAAGTCTTACCGGGAATCACTGCGCCTGAGTGAGGAGAATAATATCCCCATTGGATTTTTCTATAACCGCGCCGGAATGGGGGATTTGTATGTACAACTCGAAGAGTATGACCTGGCACTGCAAAATTATCAAGAAGCACTTGCAATTGCAGAAAGAGTTCAGGCAACGGAAATGGTAAAAACCGGACTCTTGAATCTTTATGACACGGCTGAACTGGCCGGTGACACAACTCTTGCATATACATATTTGAAACGATATTCAGCTATGACAGACAGCCTGGCTCAAACAGAACGCGAGGAAGCTCTGGCCCGGCAAGAGGCGATACTAAATTTGCGTTCCGAGCGTGAACGGTCTGGACTCCTGGAAGAAAAAATTGCCGCGCAGAAAACCAACACAATTATCATTTCTGTACTTTTGGGAATTCTTTTAATCGCTTCAATTTTCCTGATTGTTCTTTACCGAAATAAACAGAAAGCGAACAAGCAGTTGAGGGCTAAAACCCAGGAACTGGAAGATGCCAACAATGTAAAAGACAAATTGCTGTCGGTATTGGCACATGACCTCCGAACGCCCATCTCAAACATCCAGGGAGTTGTGTACATGATTCGAGAAAACATGCTCGACAAAGAAGATCTTGATACCGCCCTCACGCATATCGATTTCCAATTGCAACAGGGGATTAGTACGCTTACCAATTACCTGGAATGGGCACAGGATCACCGCGGAGGCATTTCAGCGGATTTAGAAGACATTGCACTTTTAGATGTCGTTGAAACGTCCATTCACGAGATCAAAAAAAGTGCAGAAAACAAAGAGGTTCAGCTTGTCAACTCAGTGGAACCAGATATTTCAGTATATGCCGATAAACATATGATAAATGTTATTCTCCGGAATCTTCTCTCAAACGCCATCAAATATGTAGATACCGGTGATAAAATAACCGTAGGTGCAATAGAGAATGCAGACACTGTGGAACTTTATGTGAAAGATACCGGAAAGGGAATTCCGCAGGATAAACTTGAAAACTTATTTAAACCTTTTAACCGTGTTACACGCGGTACAAAAGGCGAAATTGGCACCGGCCTCGGTTTATCCCTCTGCAAAGAGTTCAGTGAAAAACAGGGGGGCGATATCCGGTGCGATAGTAAGATTGGGGAAGGAACCACATTTACCGTTGTTCTTCAAAAACCAGAAGGTTCTGGCAAAGAAGCTATAGCAAAGAAATCGGACTCGAAATAGAAAGGCTCAGCTTACATTTCTCTTTTCAATTCCTGAAGATATTTCTCCATAAATTGCACCCGTCGATCAGCTTCTTTTTTTGCTGATTTGGTGTGCATCATACCAGGCAGTTTAAATAGCTTCTCGTAAAAATGGTCGATGGTCCAAATACCGTCATCCGGATCTCGGTTTTCGGATAGCGGATCGTTTGGTTCGTAAAGAGGCCGGTCCAATTTTCCCCCTATCATTAAACAACGTGCAATTCCGATTGCACCAATTGCATCCAGCCGGTCGGCATCCTGAACAACTTTGGCTTCGATCGTCTTTGGTGTTATTCCGGCAGAAAAACTGTGAGCTGCTACTGCATGTTTTACGTCTTCAATCTTGTCTGATGGAAACTGAATACCCGAAAGAAGCTCCCCGGCTTTTTCTGCTGCAAATGTCGATGTTTTCTTTCGATCGGGGTGATCTTTGGGGAGGATCACGCAATCGTGCAGCCATGCCGCGGCAATTACAATTACCGAGTCGGCGGTTTCGCTTTTTAATATCAGCTTTGCGTTTTTTACAACCCGTTGAATGTGATGCAGGTCATGAGCAGAATCGCCCTCTTTTTGCAGTTCTTTTTTGATGAATTCTTTGCAGTGTTTTTCGAGATTTTTTAGATGCAATATTCTTTTTTTTGAGATTCATTAAATTTTAGGATCTGCAGGAGTAATTCATGAATTGTCCCTACAGGTCTTTATAAATCTTGTTCTACTGCGGATTCTGCCCGATTTCCATATTCTGCCCAGGATGCTTCATAAGGACGAACGGAATCGTAGCCCATCAACCGAAGTGTGAAGTATGCGTGAGCTCCGCGGTTATTGGTCTGACAATGGGGAATAATCTCTTTCTCGGGCGTTAATCCCGCCTTGCTGTACATTTCCTGAATCTCATTGGCAGGCTTGAAATAGGGAATCTCACCCTGCTCAAGAACTTCACTCCATTCCAGATTCACGGCGTTCGGGATATGGCCGCTTTTCTCAGCGCGTTGTACTTCACCGGTAAATTCACCCTCCGACCTTACATCAAACACCACTTTATTGGTATCGGTTGAGGCGGCAACGATCGTTTCATAATCACAAAATCTTGCGGGCTGAACCTCTACAGTAAAATTCCCCGGGTCAGACACAGCTTCCGGTTCATTCGAAGTTGGATACTCCTTTCCCTGCCAGGCCGCCATCCCGCCATTCAGGATCGATGCATTCGAAAATCCGTAGTACTCCAGAGCATAGAAGAGGCGTGCCGCTTCAAGGCTGTTTCCTCCGTCTAAAATCACAACTTTATCCTCTTGATCAAGACCGATGTTTCTCATCTTTTCCTGGAATGTTTCCGGTCCGATCAGATAGTTGGGAATCGGATTGGTTGTATCGGCCAGTTCCGGAATTGCAGCAAAGTGAATGGCTCCCGGGATATATGATTCACCCGCCTCCGAACGTGCGTCAATCAGAAATACATCTTCATTGGTTAGCATGGAACTGAGTTCATCAGCACTGACCAGAAGTTCTTCATTCGGATAACTTTGATCGGTTTCGCTTGTTGCTTCTTCGGTCGAGGAATTGCATGCCAAAAAAGAAACACTCAACAACAATAAAATTACAGTAGAAAGTTTTTTCATCATATGGTTCGATGATTATGGATTGTGTGATTTATCTACTAAAGTACAAAATGATGAAAATGGTTTCCTGAGAACAAATTTTAGTTCTGAATATTTTTGAAGTGATAATCAGCAAACTTCAGGTATTGTTCCCAATCATACAAATCTAAATCGTGCTCACCGCTGCGAATATGATAACCCGTATAGGATTCAATGATGGGTTGGTCAACAGGCGGCATTTCATCAGGAACATTCACGGGCAGATGAAAGATCTTCTCATACACTTCTGATCCATGCATTAACGCTAAGAATTCCCCTTTGGGATCTGCTCCAAGATCTTCTTCGGCACTCCCAACGTAAACAGGTCGGGGCGCCATCGCTGCGATTAACATATGCTGATCCACCGGCAAATCTGCTTCCCGGTCGTTGTATTGCTCAAGGTTATCGCAGAACCAATGCGGACGAACGTCATTCAATAATTTGATCGTTTCACTGTACTCCCGTTTGTACAGGGCAGCGCCTCCACAACCAGACTCGTTGGAGATCACCATCGCAAACCGTTCATCGACGGCGGCTGTCCATAATGCAGATTTTCCACCGCGGGAATGACCGATTAAAGCGACCTGGTCTTCATTGATTTCAGGATCCATTTCAAAATAATCCATGATTCTCATCGCTCCCCAGCCCCATGCTCCAAGAGCTTTCATTCCATCGGGCTGATTCAACTGTTCCGGGTAAAGTTTGTCTACAATGTCGTGATGCCACGTTTCTTTATCATCATCAGCTACATCGCCTACGTGAAAAGAAGCCATTGCATATCCTTTCGGGATTGCCATTTCTACGGGCCAGAAATCCATCTTTACTTCGCGGGTGGGGTCTATATTTTCGGGCGACCGATGATTGATCAGCAAAAATACCGGTGTGGGTTTTGCCAGGTTATTCGGAATAAACAGATTTACGCGGAGAGTCACACTGTTTCCATTTCTCTCCGTTGTGATATCTACCTCTTTTAATGTAGCACTGCCATCCATCGCTTCGCGGTCTTCGTTTACAATTTCAACCCGAAGAGCATCATAATGCTGTGGAATCTGACCATACACCAACTCTTCATACAGGCTGATGATCTCTGGTCTGCGAATATTTTTCCAATCGCGAACCGTTGTAACCGGATTTCCATCAGTCGTCTCTAAAATCGGAGGAAGCGTATAATCCGGCACCTTCGATTCATCATAATTGAGACCATAATCCTGGGCAAAACCCACATTTGTTAGTATAAATATGAAACAGGAAAAGATGATGATCCTCATATGCAAAAAATCTGATTTTATTATTCTTTCGGCTCCGATTTTATCTCCTTCACATAGATCCAATCACCAAATGCTGAGGCATCTCCGTTGGCCGCATTGGCAGCAATGTTAAAGATGATCGCTTGATCAGCCTGATCCGGAGCAATCCACGTAATCTGCCATTTTTTCTCGCCATTTTCTGCCTGAACTTTCCCAACAGCATGCTGCAGATAGGAAATATCATTATCGATATTTGGTGTAGTGGTCAGTTCTTCATTTAGTTCAAAATGTCCTGCCTGGGAGCCATCCTCAAATCGTGCGGTCATTTGAAAACCGGCACGACTCATATCTTCTCTCTTTACATACAGGGTGATCGTATATTCCCGGCCCGCCTCAAGCGTCTCGTCAATTCCGGAGACTGAGAACTCTCCTTCGGGTTGATTCAGATCATAATCAAAATGACATGAGTGGCAGCTTTGCTCGCCAAATCCACCGGTGTAAGCTCCGGCGATATGTTCCGGAAACATGGTTGATCGATCACTTTCATCAATTACAGCCTCCTTACTCTCATTCAGAGTGAACCCAATAATGAATGGAAAAAGAGTAATAGCCGTAATTTTGACAAGAAACTTCATTGTGTATGGTTAAGAAAGAAGAATTCTGAATTGGTATCCAGAATTCTTCACATCAAAAGATAATTATTCACTGATGGTTGCTCTTCCCAAATAATTGGTATCTGTTCCGAACCAAATGGAGTTTGTAGGCTCGTGAAATACCATATGCCGAACGGTTCCGCCGCCACTTTCAATCGGTTCAGATACAATGAACTCTTCTGTGTTCGTATCAAATCCAACGAATTTATTCGGACTCGTTCCGGAAGCAACTAACCAAAACCGATCCTGATCATCAACGGTAACCGCGTAAGGTTGGGCTTCTCGTCCCTCAGGCATTGCCCATTCCTTGTGGCTGTCATCGGACGGATCATAAACTCCCACATAACCGGTAGCATAGTCACCGTACCAAACACGTCCGTCGGATGTAATCGCTAATCGTCTCGGTCTAATTTCCTCGCGGGGAAGTTCCACTTCGGTCAGCTCCATCGTTTCCGGATTCACCGTTCCCAGTTTGTTCGTGCCAAAAAGTGTAAACCACGGTTGTTCACCATCATTTGCCATGACAATACCATACGGCCGGGCCCGCTCTGTTGGCACGGGAATAATTTCATGTTCCCCCGTATTCACATCAAAAAATCCTACAGAGTTGGCGCCTTGGGACGTAAACCACATATTCCCATCTTCATTAAATGCGATGGTGTGGGGATCACGCGCACTCATATCTTCGGGCATCATATATTTTGTAACCTCGCCGGTTTCGGGATTTACTTTTCCGATATGATTGGCCAGATTTCCCGTATACCAAGGGGTGCCGCTGTCATCAACAACTACTGTGTGCGGGCCCGTGCCATCTTCAAGGTCAAATCGACTGAACTCTTCGGTTTCAGGATTGAAATGACCGACGTAATGCGTTCGCTGACCTACAAAATAGATCGTGCCATTCGGCGCTACATATGGATCGCGAGGGCGGCCATCCCACGGTACTCGCCATTCGGTAATCTCAACAGTTACATCAAAAACGATCTCTTCAGAATTAGTATGAGTCTTTATTTCAGACTCCCAAACCGGCATCAGAAATAACAACAGAAACAAAGGTGAGCTTAGTTTTAGCATATCAATCTCCGTTTTAATTAGGTAGAATTACATACTTAATACATCATAATTCGATCTTGGTCAATCTGTTTAATAAAAATAATTGATAAAATGTGTTAACAATAGCTGGGAACAATGGTCAAGCAGAAATGAAACTTTGAGCGGTTGCATCTGTTTACATTAGCCATTCGTATCATAAAACCTATTCATGAATCAACCAAAAAAGGAAGAAGAAGCTGTTGAACGGTCCGCCCCGGAGGCTTTAGTAATTTTTGAAGCGATCCGACAAGAAGCAAAGCACGAACTCGAACGGCCATCGTCTGCACTGATGTGGTCGGGACTTGCAGCAGGTCTTTCGATGGGATTTTCTTTGGTTGCCCAGGCATTGTTGGGCAGTTATCTTCCTGATGCAAAATGGACGCCCTTGGTTACAAAATTTGGCTACAGCGTGGGATTTCTGATTGTCATCCTGGGGCGTCAACAACTTTTTACAGAGAATACGCTCACCCCGGTTCTCCAATTATTTAAAACCAAAAGTGTAGATGTACTAAAAAATGTTGGCCGGCTTTGGGGAATTGTACTGGTTGCAAATATAGCCGGTGCATTTTTGTTCGCCTTTGCGTTGTCCCATATCTCTATTTTTGAGCCTAATGTTTATCAGAAATTCAATGATATTGCGCTGGGCACAGTAAACAGCGAATTCAGCGTTACTTTTTTCAGAGCCATTTTTGCGGGGTGGCTGATCGCTCTCATCATTTGGCTTCTGCCTTTTGCAGAACAGGCACGAATTTGGGTGATTATTATCATTACTTATATCATTGGGTTGGGTGAATTTTCCCATATTATTGCGGGAGCAGTAGACAGCCTTTATGGTGTGCTAGCTCAACAAATAACATTTTGGGCATTTACAACCAAGTTTTTTATCCCTACGCTGTTGGGAAACATTGTTGGCGGTGTAGCTCTTGTGGCGGCGATCAATTATGCGCAGGTGATCTATGAGCATCGTAGAAATTGACAATGAAATTTTTTACCGGTTTAAACGTGTTTATAACTAAAACGGAGGTCATTATGATTTCAAAAAAATGGATAGTAGTAGCCGTTATTCTGATTTCTCCGATGGTTCTCTTTGCCCAAAACCAGGCAAGAGAGATTATTTTAAACGGTGTAAACATGGTTCCTGATGTGCAAACACCCGCAACGGGAACAGCTAAAGTTTGGATTGAATCGGATACTCTGTATGTAAGCGGCGATTTTATGAACCTTCGAAGTTCTTACTTCGGCAGCAATATCCACTATGGAGAAAAGGGAGAGACAGGAAATCCGATTTATAAGCTTAAAGCGGATGTCTCAGAGGATCGCACAAGTGGGTCGTTTGATCCCGAGAAGAATAAATTTAAGCTGAGTGAAGCGATGCTCGAAGCATTCAAAAATGGGAATCTCTACCTCACTGTTGCCAGTGATAAAAATCGCCGAGGTGAAATTCGCGGACAAATCAATTCTTATTAACAGAATTAGAATCTAAACTTCAAGAATAACTTTTACAGATGAAAATCACAGTTGTTGGAGCTCACGGAAGTATTGCAATGTTGCTGCATCCCATGCTCATTGAAGCCGGTCATTCGGTGAGAGGAATTATTCGAAAAGAGGAGCAAGCCGAAGATCTCCGCGAACTTGGGGTTGAGCCGGTTGTGGCTGATGTCGAAAAGCAGGAAGATATCTCGAAAGCTGTTGGAAATGCAGATGCTGTTCTTTTTGCAGCAGGCGCAGGACCGGGAAGCGGTGCCGCCCGAAAATGGACGGTTGATCGCGACGGTGCCATAAAACTGATGGAGGCATGCCACAAAAATGGAATTAATAGATATGTAATTATAAGTGCTATGGGCCTTGATACTCCACGTGGCAGTGAAGTCTTCCAGGTTTATCAAAAAGCAAAAGCCGAAGCGGATGAAGCTCTTCGACACAGCGGTTTGGATTACACCATTGTAAAACCGGGTCGGCTTACGGACGAACAGGGAACCGGAAAAGTTTCTGTGGGGAATGAGCTTAAACGTGGCGAAATTCCGCGCGAGGATGTTGCCGCTGTTTTAGCCAACGTGTTTGATATGCCTGAAACGATCGACAAAGAGTTTGATCTGCTGTCCGGCGATCAATCCATCTCCAAAGCTCTTTCTGATTTGGTGAAAGAGAATGCGTAGATTGGCTGGATGAGTAAAGAAACTTCCACAATTCTGATTTTTTGGAACAAGTCCCTCAGCGAGAAAGTATTTCTGTTTCGTATTTTTTTGATGCTGTGCATCGCCAGTTTAGCGAATTTTATCCTGCCGTTTAAAGTCTATTCTCGTTTTTTAGGTAAGATCAATTCAGAATCACCCAAAAACCCAACACATATCGATTGGAATTATGTAAATCAGGTTTCCAGTTCCATTCAAAATATCAATAAAGTGGGCCCTTTTGACTTTAAATGCTTGATTCAGGCCTCCGTCGGAAAATACTTTATCGAGCAGGAAAGGATGGAAAGCACAATCTATTTTGGCGTAAAAAAGGATGAATCCCAAAATCTAAAAGCACACGCCTGGCTGCGGGTAGGACCCAAAATTGTTCTTGGCGGAGAGGTTGCCGATCAGTATAATGTAGTCTCAACGTACTCGTGAATTAAAAACAAACTATTCATGAATCGGGATACAAGGATCGTTCGAACCAATAAAGCGCTGGTGTCATCCATTGAAGATGAATTGGTAATGTTTGATGTCAACGCCGGTCAATACTATGGGCTGAATAATGTAGCTACGGCTGTTTGGAATCACCTCGAAACCGAAAAAACGGTAGATGAACTTGCAGAAGCCCTCACTAATGAGTTTGATATCTCCGTAGATGAATGCCGACAAGAACTACTGGAGTTTTTGCCGGAACTTGAAGAAAAGGGGTTGATAGAAGTAGTGGAATGACTCTCTACTCTCAAGAGTGGAGTTTTGAACGTCATTGCGAGCAACGCGAAGCAATCTCAAATTGACAAGGGTTTAGGAGATTGCCGCGTCGTAACTCCGTTCCTCTTCGCAATGACTTCGTTCACATCGGTCCATAAACCGCATCGCGGAAATCTTTGTGCAGCCGCCCGTCAAACGGGAGTTTCTGGACAAAAAATACAGCCGTCAGTTCATTTTTGGGATCAACCCAGAAGAGTGTACTTGCCAAACCATCCCAAAAGAACTCTCCAACCACTCCATTGTTTTCCTCGGGCGACTGTGGCGGACGAAGCCGAACGGCAAAGTCAATTCCAAACCCAACCTGGCCTTTACTGGGCAGAAATTGTCGCTCAGTAACATCTTCAGAAAGTTGGTTTGTTGCCATAAGCTCTACGGTTTCAGGCTCCAGAATTCGGGTTCCGTTTAGCTCGCCTTCATTCACCAACATCTGGGCGAATTTCATATAATCGTCTAACGTAGATGTGTAGCCCCATCCTCCGGGAGTGAGCGGCCATTGGTTAGTGTTGAACGAGTGAGCTTCCTCATCGGGAACTCGTTGCAAAGAATCTCCCTCCGCATTTGAATAAACAGCCGCCAACCGATCCCGGTCACTCTCCTCCACGTAATATTGGGTGTCATTCATTCCAAGCGGATTCAAAATATTCCGCCACACATATTCATCAAACGGTACACCCGAAAACAGTTCCACCAAAAAAGCCTGCACATCTACCGACATCCCATAATTCCACTGCTCACCCGGATGAAAAACCAGGGGAACATTCCACAATCTGTCAGCAAATTCTCCCAAGGTGTGCTCACGACTCATCGGATTTTCCTCCGCTAAAATCGGCCCCACAAATTCAGCGTTGGGGTCGTTCGCAAACCCGGCTGTATGCCGTGTAACATCCCGAATGGTCAACTCACGATTGGGCTCCACAAGGATGGGATTTCCCTCGTCATCCATCCCTTCATACACCTGTAATTCTCCCAAATCCGGGGCATACATGGAGATCGGGTCGTCCAGCTCAAAAGCTCCATCTTCGTAAAGCTGCATCAATGCAACGCCGGTAATTGGTTTGGTCATCGAAAAGATTTGAACGATGGTGTTTCGCGCCATCGGGATGTCCGCCTCACGATCAGCATGTCCCTCAGCATTGAAATAGACCTCCTCGCCATCTTCATATATCAGTGCTGAAACTCCGGCTGCTGATTGCGTTTCCACAAAACTCTGGAGGGTTGAGTCGATGCGGGCCGTAGCCGTTTCATCGATGATTTGATTTTCTTGTGATTGTTGATTTTCGGAACAGGCGGTCAAAAGAATCACGACACTGAAGAGAGCGTAGGGTAGTCGACTCATTTTTTTGAATTTGATGTTTGTTGGATAAAACTCATGTATTCATCTGAGAATATACGATTAGAGAAGAATTTGCCAATTTATTTTGTATTGGATACAACCAACTCCCGAAACGCCACAATCGCCAGCAAGCCTGTAATCAACGCGCCGGTTCCAAACACAACCTTACCGATTACCTGGTTGGCAGTCTCCGCGATAAATGGAATTCCGCCCTGGATATCTTCACCGTAAAAGGCTACCCAAAACCCGATGAGGGATAAACTCAGGCAGATCACTCCGCCCAAAAAAGAGCGCCATTTGGCGGGTTTGTAGTTTTTATCGTGTTCTTTTTTGGTGATTTTAAATTGCATGGTTTGAATTTTTAAAGTCTCCCTTTGAGGGGAGACAGAGATTCTCAACTGTTCTTGAGAGTCTCAGAGGGGTGTATACGCCGGCACGGAACATCCCCTAGTTCATTCGCTAATCGCTCATTTCACGTTTCGCTTACGCGTACAAAAAATGAGCCCCTTCGAAGGGGGATTATTTGTTTTCTAATACTTCGCCGGCTCACCGTTGGTCATCGAATTTTGGATGAACTCGCGGATGTGTTCATTAGATGTCGCGAGATCTTCCTGGCGGAGGTACATCATATGGCCGCTTCGGTAGCCTTCAAATCGCATTCTGTCCTGCATTCGCCCGCTGCGATCGAGGTTCCACATCACATATTTAGCGGAGAAGTAATCGGTGGCCCCATCAAAGTAGCCGGACTGAACCATAACATGCAGATACGGATTTTCACCCATCGCCCGGCGCAGATCGTCGCCCGTGGAATTATTTTCACGATCCCATGGATGAACCGGACCAAAAAGGTTGTACTGCAGATCGGTTTTGAAATTAAGTTCTTCTCTTAAATAATGATTGATTGCCGGCGAAAAGGCATGATTCCAGGATGTAAGCGCCGGATCGTGATCATAACTGTCACCTGCAGTTTCACGATCAATACCACGATATCTTGAATCCAACCGGCCAATCGTAATCCCCTCATCCCTCAGAAGATCTTTCCAGAAAAAGGAGGTGGGAAGCGTAAGATTATGATCCAGAATATCCTGTTTTGAAATACCTGAATATCGCGAAACTTCGTCAGCAATCTCCTCTTTTCGATCCTCATCCAACGATCCACCATACGCAGCAGCCGGCAGATATTCTTCGATCGTAAACTCTTCCACCTCAGTTAAAAGATCATCCAGATCGCGACTTTGCAGATCTTCATCGAGAGCCTTATGATACCACGCCGCGGCGGCGTAATACGGCAATTTCAGGATTTCGGATCGCGGTGTCATCGCCGGCGGTTCCAGGCCAAGTCCGGTGGGCGAAACGAGAATCACACCGTTCATAAACATCCACTGTGAGTTTTGAAGTTCATGCGCCAATCCCGAAACACGCGTGGTTCCGTAGCTTTCACCAATCAAATACTTTGGAGAACTCCAGCGACCATGTCGACTCACAAAATTTTCCATCCATTCGGCCAGGTATTCCACGTCTGCATTCACACCAAAGAACTCTTCGCGATCTACATCCTCATCCAAAATTCGAGAAAAACCGGTGTTTACAGGATCGACATAGACAATATCCGCCACATCTAAAATGGAGTGATTATTTTCCACAACTCCATACGGCTGAACCGGATGCCCCTCATCATCAATCTTCAGAAATCGGGGGCCGGTATACCCGATATGCATCCATACAGAAGCCGAACCAGGTCCGCCGTTAAACGAAAACACCAGCGGGCGGTTGGATCGGTCATCCACATCATTCCTTGTGTAATACACATAAAACAGCGAGGCGATCGGCTGCCCATCTTCACCCCAAACAGGTTGTGTACCCGTCTCGGCCGTGTACTCAATTTGCTCTCCTTTCACCGTTACTTCTCCCTGCGTAACCACAGTGGTATCGGCAGGCAGGATCCGCTCTTGTGCAGTTACCGGTTCTGTGAAATTCAGTGAGTAAAAAAGGGTCAAAAAAAGATAGAATGAAGTGAGTTTCAGAAATGAGTTCATGAAGAAGCAATCCGTTTTGGTTTGATGTTTTCGCCAATATAGGTGCGGAGGGTAGTTCTTGCAAAGGATACCT
>CAYRDO010000002.1:0-59021 GCA_964422985.1 uncultured Rhodohalobacter sp.
TCCAGCCACCGCAGCGTTTGCCGCAAGCTCTTCAAAAAGAATGGCGCCACCATCGATTCATGGACTGCAGAGTTCTTTATTCCATTCAAACTTTTGCATCCATTAAACAATATCTATCCTGAATCCGGCACGACCTGGCGTGGTAATTTTTATCGAATTGATTACGATTATGGAGAGACACACTGGTCATGGAGTCCGTATGAGGGTAATTTCCATGACTATGAGAATTTTGGGGTGTTGAGGTTTGAGTAGTGCATAATTTGGAAATCACGTGGGAAATATTGACTATTCTTGATAACTATTGAATAAGATAAAACGTTGGGCATCATGAGTGTGGAGATTATTGCTGCAATTATTGCTGCTGTTGCGTCAGTGTTGGCAGTTATTTACAGTCAGAAGAAAAATAAGGAAAGAGAAATATCTGAAGCACATAGGCCTCAGAAAATCGAAATATATCAGAAATTCATGAACGATTTAGTTCTGAAAACTTTAAAGCCCAATAAAGGAGATAAACCGAATATTTCGGAAAATGATCTTGAAGAGTTTTTCTATAAGTTTACTTCAGAAATTATCGTATGGGGGAGTCCGGGAGTAATAAAGGCCTTTGAAAAATTTAGAAGACATTCAAATCCAAAACAAACTCAGATCTTGTTGGTTGTTGATGAAATACTTAGAGAAATTAGAATTGATCTGGGAAACAGTAATAAAGGGCTAAAAAATGGGGATTTAATCAGGTTATTTATAAAAGACCCTGAAAACATATAAGAATTTAAAAAAGGCAGCTAACCTTAAATCAAAATTCAATACAAATTTGAGTTCAAAAACCAATCTTATACTCCAAAGTAGAAAACGGGCAGATCTGTATGAAGCTCAAAAGCAGGTAAAAGAAGGACAAACGTATTCAATGAAAGAAGCCAAAAAGAGGGTTAAAAAGCATCTTTCTAAGTGGAAGTAATTAGTGTGTAAATCTGTTTAAGATTCAATCAACTTTCTTCCGAATCACCCCAGCCGGACGAACCTCATTCTTCTCTCCATCTTCAATCACAGGCTCCCCATTCACAAACACCCAGTCAAAACCTTCAGCGTATTGATGAGGATTTTCGAAATCCGCAACGTCTTGAACATTAGCTGGATCAAAAATCAGAAGATCTGCGGCAAATCCTTCACGAATGAGTCCGCGGGGAATTTCAACTTGGTTTAAATCGGATAAACCGAGAGTCTGTGCGGGGAGTCCGGTCATTTTGTGAATCGCTTCTTCGAGTGTCAGAACCGATTCTTCATTTATGTAGTTATCAATAATTTTGGCAAAACTTCCATAAGCTCGTGGGTGACGCATCGTTGGACTTCCATCGGAACTGACCATCACGTGAGGGTCTTGCAAAAATCGTTTCATCACCTCTTCATTCATCACAAAATAAGCAGCATTGGCTCCATCTGGGCCGATGTCATCGATCAGTACATCTTCAAAAGGTTTGTTGAGAGAATCGGCAACGTCAGCTAACGTCATTCCCGCCCAGGGAGCCGTTCCGAAAAGTGTGGCTTCAGGGCCATTTCGTTTTTCAATTCGGTTACGGAGGTATTCTTCAAGCTCCTCACGGCTGCTTTCTTTCACATCCTCAAAATTTCCGGGCGTAACCCAATTCGGAAATACAATTCCGATTCCTGTAAAGCTGGCTGCGTATGGATAAACATCAGCCGTAATCCGAACTCCGTTCTGCCTCGCGTTATTCATCAACTCCAAAACATCTTCAGCTCGTTCAGGATCATTTGCATATACAATTTTAAGATGAGAAACGTGGATCTTCGCCCCGGATTCTCTCCCTTGATTAATCAATTCCCGAATGGAATCCTCAATTTTGCTGTCGTCCTCACTACGCACATGGCTCATAACCAAACCATTATGATTTGCTACCGGTTCAGCCAATGCAACCAATTCAGGCATTGTAGCATATCGGCCGGATTCATATTCCAGTCCAGTCGTTAATCCAAAGGATCCGGCATCCATTGCATCATTCATCAAACCAACCATCGATTCTAAATTTGCATCTGCAAGTATGGGTTGTTGAGGAGTATTGCTCAATCTTCGGAGAGTTCCGTGTCCCATAAAATGAAGGATATTCGGTCCGGTGCCGACAGAATCAACCTGATCCATCCAACCGGACAGATCCGTCGTTGACGGACTGCCTCCATCCTGCCCAAGACTAATGGTTGTGACTCCCATCTTGAGAAAGTTGTCGAATCGAGGCGTCTCAAGTGGATTACCATGAGAATGTGTATCAATAAAGCCGGGTGAAACGACTCTCCCATTTGCATTAATAGTTTGAATGGCTTGAATCGTATCCGTTGCAAATTCTCCTACTTTTTGAATGATTCCCTCATCAACTAAAATATTCCCTTGAAATGAATCCGCTCCTGTCCCGTCTACAATTTTTGCATTGGTAATGAGTAGATCGAATTCGGTTTGGGGTTGAGGTGAGTTGGTGCATGAAATCAGAAAGGCAAGAATTAGAAAGAGGGAAGTCAAAATGCTTTTATCAAATATCATAGTTGATCGAGTGTGAATGATAAATCTGGGTTCAAAGTGCTCTCCCCTTGAGGGGAGATGATTCATCCTGATTTATTTCGGGATGGATCTGAGGGGTGTTGTGTGTATAGGTTTCGTAAACACCTCCCGACTGAAATTTCAAATGCACAAATTTCATCCACTCTCCTCAAGGAGGGATTTATCTTGCTCGAACCTTAAACACATCATATCACCGAACCGTATCCGGCACTTCCAGATCCCAGAATTCCGGGAGATGTTTGAGGATATCATCCGTCATTTTTTCCAGATCGTAACTCGGCTTCCATTTCCAGTCCTGGCGGGCTTTTGTATCGTCGATGCTGTCGGGCCAACTTGCTGCGATATCCTGCCGGTGATCAGGATTGTACTGAATCTCAAAACCGGCAATTTTCTGTTTGATCGATTCGGCAATCTCTTCAGGTGAAAAGCTAATTGCTGAGACATTGTAACTGGTACGAATCGAGATTTTTTCAGCCGGCGCATTCATCAAAGTAATCGTGGCTTTAACGGCATCCTGCATGTACATCATCGGGAGTTTAGTGTCTTTTTCGAGAAAGCACTCAAACGGCTCGCCTTTAATGGCTTTGTGATAAATATCCACGGCATAATCTGTTGTACCGCCGCCGGGCATCGCTTTATATCCAATCAGACCGGGATACCGAAGACTCCGAACATCCACGCCAAATTTCCGATGATAATACGCACACCATTGCTCACCGGCCAACTTGCTGATTCCATAAACTGTGGTTGGGTTACAGGCACTGTTTTGTGGTGTTCCCTCTTTCTTCGCATCCGGACCAAAAACAGCAATCGAACTTGGCCAAAAAATCTTTTCGAGTGATTTGTCTTTTGCGACTTCCAGTACATTCAGAAGTCCGTTTACATTCAGCTTCCAACCAAGATAGATATTTTTTTCCGCATTCGCAGACAGAAGTGCCGCAAGATGATAGATGATGTTGATATCGTACTTGTCAACAATCTCTTTGATTCTCGATTCATCCGTCACATCCAGATGTTCAAAAGGTCCTTCGCCAAGTCGGTCATTCGGTTCGGAAATATCAGATGCAATGACCTGATCATTTCCATGAATTCGCCGAAGCTCTGATGTAAGTTCGCTGCCGAGTTGTCCGCATGCGCCGGTGATTAGGATTTTGCTCATACTAAGTTTTATAATTTTTTCTATGGCTGAACACACCCCTCAATCCCCTTTCAAGAGGGGAGGTTTTTCATGCCTTTATTGGTTACTGATAACTGTTAATTGATGACTGATAATTCTTTGCCTATTTCCGAAAACGCCTCCACAGCTTGATCTAAATGCTCTTTTTCATGAGCCGCGGAAAGTTGAACGCGAATTCGGGCCTGGCCTTTTGGTACCACGGGATAGAAAAATCCGATCACGTAAATGCCTTTTTCGAGAAGTTTTTCAGCGAAATCCTGAGCCAGTTTGGCTTCGTAAAGCATCACCGGTACAATAGGGTGCGTTCCCGGTTTGATGTCGAATCCGGCATCGGTCATTTTTTCTCTGAAGTATGTGGTGTTGGATTCCAGCTTATCTCGTAAATCAGTCGTTTCACTCAATAAGTTGAGAACTTCAATTGAGGCTCCGGTAATAGCCGGCGCCAAAGTATTTGAAAAGAGGTACGGGCGTGATCGTTGCCTTAACATTTCAACAATTTCTTTGTGCGATGCTGTAAACCCTCCCGAAGCTCCGCCAAGCGCCTTGCCTAATGTTCCAGTGATGATATCAATTCGCCCCATCACATCTCTGTATTCGTGAACACCGCGGCCCGTTTTGCCTACAAATCCAGTAGAGTGGCATTCGTCAGACATCACCAAGGCATCGTATTTATCAGCCAGGTCACAGATTTTATCGAGTTGGGCGATGGTGCCGTCCATTGAGAAAACGCCATCGGTTGCGATGACTTTTGTTCGGGCATCGGAGGCTTCTTTCAGTTTCTCCTCTAAATCACTCATATCATTGTGTTTGTACACATATCGCTGAGCCTTGCACAAGCGAACGCCATCTATAATGGAAGCGTGATTGAGCTGGTCGGAAATAATCGCATCTTCTTTCCCCAATAGCGGTTCAAAAACACCTCCGTTGGCATCAAAGGCAGCTGCGTAAAGAATGGCATCTTCCATCCCTAAAAATTCAGCGATTTTTTCCTCGAGTTTTTTGTGAATAGTCTGCGTTCCACAGATAAATCGAACGGATGACATTCCATATCCATATTCATCCACCGTCTTTTTTGCAGCTTCAATCACCCTTGGATGAGAAGAAAGTCCGAGATAATTATTTGCACAAAAATTGATAACCTCCTTTCCTTGGGTTGTTTTAATCACCGCACCTTGTGGGGTCGTAATCACTCGCTCATCTTTGTAAAGTCCGTCCTCTTTTATCTGTTTTAATTCCTGTTGAAGGTCGCCTTTCAGAGATGTATACATAATGCCGTTTTGATTTTCTTGTTTGAAGGGAATGCCACCCTTTTTGGTTCCACTCAAAAGTAAGAAAATTCAGCGCCAAGTCATCGGATGAGTGGGAATGTCTAGGAATTATATATAAGCAGGAATCACTCATCCAATGACTAACAAGAAACAGACTAGCCATCCCCTTACTCTCCCTTCGAAGGGGAAAATTTCAATTCCTTCCAGGATTTACTATCCTCTCGTATATAAAAAGTATGATTCAATCCCTCGGCTGTAAGGCTCATGATATAAGAGTTATCTAAAAGGCTAATCTGAACTTCGGGCTGAACATTATGCTTATCAAAAATTTCTGAGGCTTGTAGTTGATCCAAATCATCAGTGTATTCTCCATATTCACTTCGAAAATGGCGTTGAAGGTAATACAACTCTCGCAAAATCCATTCATATTTCATATCGTCTGAATGAGAGAAAGAGGCGTTGCTTCCGGGGGCTTCATCAGAAAACTGGACAATGCCCCACCTCTCGGGCAGATGCATATCAATTAGTCCTTGTGGTGACCACACCCAATTATCCTCCGGAAAAGGTCTGCCGGTTTCCGGATCCGTTTGCTTTACATAGGCTCCGTTTTCTGTTTCGGTCTGCCATTCAACTCTTGAAAAGTTAAGTTTCCACTGGGCTCCGTCATTCGGTTGATTTCTGCCAATCGTTTCATTTAAAACATCAAAAGGGATCGCCACTTCGAGCGTCCAGCCTTCATCAGTATCCGACGGATCATTCAGGGTCCCCTGCAGATCAATTCCAATCTGCAATCCTTTGATATCCCACGCATTTATCGGGCGACCACCGTTGCGATAGTGTTTAGTGAGCATCAAATCCCAAAACGTTCCAAGGGCGTTAATTTCCAGTTCGTAATAGTTGTGCGAGTCTCCGTCGGGATCTATAAAAATTTCAAAGTTATTCTCTTGAAAAATCACAGCATCCCTATCTTCAATGGTAGCCCAGAGATGTGGCTCTTCCATTAGAGCCGCGATGTATAAAAAGTCATCATCCCAAAGCATTTTGGCTTTCGTTTCGAACCGTGGAGCGGGAAGCTGCTCACCCTGAATGTCTAAAAAAAGATCGGTCCATTGGGTTTGTTGCCAGGCGGGCTCATCCAGTATTCCATTGATGGTAAGAGGGTTAGAAGTTTTATAAATGAGGTGTGTTTTTGGAGAATTTTGCCATAAATCCTCAGTATCTTGGAAAGAAAATAGTGCTGTTGGAAAGAGCGAGAAAAATAGAATTGAACTGAAAAGAAGTTTAAGAATAAAAGGCACTTTCTCAATCATAGCTCAGATTATAAAGTGATTGCGTGTTCGTAGTTAGGATAGCTCAATATTTGTGCCTCCGTTCATATATACAATCTCCACCTGAGAATTGTGAATTGATTGGAATAATTGGAACCGGTCCCAAATTGTTTCTGAGTGTACGATTGGTATAATTACAGTATTACGAAATTGTAAATTAACGTAGAGTCAGTCGTCTCGGGTACAAGTTGGACTACAGTGGCAGACTTTTCTTTACAAAACAAAGAACCTTGAAGTAGCAAATACCCGCTTACAGGGAATCACAAAAACAATAATTAAACGGTAAATATATGCACAGTCCGTACAATTACTTTCTAAGAAAGTTGACCAAAGCGCTGGGACTGCTCAGTCTTGTGTTTTGTTTGGCTTTTAGCATAACAAATCCCGTGATGGCTCAGGGGTTTGAAGTAACCGGCCAGGTAGTGGATGGTGAAACAGATGAGCCAATACCCGGTGCCAACATCGTAGAAGTTGGGACACAGACGGGTACGGTAACGGATGCTGATGGTGAGTTTAGCCTTACAGTTTCAGGATCCGATGTACAGTTGAGGGTCACTTTTGTTGGTTTCCAACCGCAAGTGGTTGACGTCAATGGTAGAGATAATATCACAATAGCTTTAGAACAATCGCTTGCACAACTCGATGATGTTGTGGTTACAGCTTTTGGTATGGAAAGAGAACGAAAAGCTCTTGGATACTCTGTAACGCAGGTTGATGGAGCAGAACTGGCACAAGCACGAGAAGTAAACCTTGGTGATGCACTACAAGGCCGCGTAGCCGGTGTGAATGTAAGCAATATCGGTTCTGGTGTTGCGGGTTCAAGTAAGGTGATTATTCGAGGTAATACATCTCTTAGTGGAAATAATGAACCACTGTATGTAATTGACGGTATCCCTATGGATAACTCCAACTTGGGATCTGCAAGTATGTGGGGTGGTTCCGACTGGGGTGATGGTCTTACGAGTTTAAACCCGGACGACATTGAAAATATTAGTGTTTTGAAAGGTGCAACCGCCGCCGCATTGTGGGGGTCACGTGCATCTAACGGTGTTGTATTGATTACCACAAAAGATGGTACAGGTGCCGGTGCTCAAGAAGGAATTGGTGTTGAAATCAACTCTAACGTTACAGCCGAACAGTTCATTAATACATATGATTTCCAAAATCAGTATGGTCATGGAACCAGAGGTCGTGTGCCAGATCCAAATAATCCGGCAGAAGGTGCGGAATTTGGTGCTTCTGCTTGGGGAGCTAAAATGTCTGAAGTAACAGAAGATGTTTATCAATTTGATGGTGTTCGACGCCCATACGTAGCTCATGATGACAACTTCTCGAATTTCTATCGAACCGGATATACAAACACAAATACCATTGCTTTAACCGGTGGAACTGCTAATCAAACCTTCAGACTTTCTTTGTCTGATCTCCGCAATGAATCGATTGTTCCAAATTCCGGGATGAATCGTCAAACGGTTGTTTTGAGCTCAAATGGAAATTGGGCAGACCGCTTAACGGTTGATACAAAACTGCAGTACACACGTGAAGATGTGAAAAACAGAGCCCGACTTTCGGATGCTCCGGGTAACGCTAATTACACGCTTACAGTACTTCCTCCGAGTATTAATGTTCTGGACCTGAAAGGCCCGACTGATAAGCTTGGTGCGAATCCGGATGGAACTGAAATGCTATATTCCAATAACATCTTCAGTCAAAATCCATATTGGGCAACTCATCAGTTTGTAAATGACAACATTCGCGACAGATTCATGGGATCCGGTACATTCCGATACGATGTAATGGACTGGCTCTATGTTCGCGGACGCGTAGGTATGGACTGGTACACCAACAGACGAACCAATCTCGAACCCTACGGCACAGGCTATAATGCTGACGGTGCAATGAACGAAATTGAACAACGAGTACGAGAAACAAATCTCGAGTATATCGTTGGTTTCAATCAAGAATTCAGTGACTTCGGTGTTAGTGGTTTGTTCGGTGGAAACTGGATGAGAAACAGCTTTGAAACCCTGAACGGGTCTGCAGGAGAATTTAATATCCCCTACTTGCATACACTCGGAAATGGTGGAGTGCAAGGAATCAGCTACGGAATCAGTGAGTTTGGCATCAACTCTCTGTTTGGTTCTGCTGAAATCTCCTGGAGAGATCTTGTTTATTTGAATGCAACTGCCCGTAACGACTGGTTCTCAACCCTGCCGGAAGATTCAAACAGCATTCTGTACCCAAGCATCGGTGGTAGTTTTGTATTCTCAGATGCATTTGACCTCCCCGAAGTTGTTACTTTCGGTCGTTTGAGAGCGTCATGGGCACAGGTAGGTGGCGGTACGGATCCGTATCAACTCGCTTTGAACTACAGTATTGTTGGTCAGGGACATAACGGTGCAGCACTGGGTAGAATTACGCAGTCTAACGTACCTAACAACGAACTTGTACCACTTACACTTACTGAGTATGAAATTGGTTTCGATCTCCGTCTGTTTAACAATAGATTGGGTATCGACTATGCATACTACAACAAGAAAACTGAAGATGATATCCTGAATGCAACCATCTCTAGTACATCCGGTTACTCAGGTGCTACAGTGAACGTAGGTGAAGTGTCTAACTACGGACACGAGTTTCTCGTGAATGTTGTGCCGGTTCAGAACATCAATTTCAACTGGGATGTAACATTCAACGTTTCTTACAACGAAAACACAGTAGAATCACTCTATCAAGACTCTAAAGTTCTGAATGTTCAGGATGCTAGGAGTCAAAATGCGTCAGCGCAGCACCGAATTCCATTTACGGATGCTGATGGTGACTACTTCAGAGGCGGTTACAGTGTAATTGTTGGAACGGCTCATGCGCGCATCAACGGACAAAAAGTATATGATGAAGACGGACTTCCCGTGCTTGATTCCAAGCAGCGTGTATTGGGTGATGGTCTCCATCCATGGGCTGGTGGTATCCAGAACAACTTTCAATACAAGAATTTAAATTTTGGATTCCTGGTTGACTTCAAATTCGGTGGCGACCTCTACACAGGTACAAATGCCACGACCTATTCAAGTGGCATGCACAAAGCTACACTTGAAGGTCGTGAAGAAGGATTAACCATTTCCGGTGTAGATACCGACGGTAATCCACAGACATGGAATATTGCTGCTAAAGATCTTGAAAGCGAAGGTATTATCACTATCCAGGATTACTACAGCAGACTTTCATCTATTTCCGAATACTTTGTTGAGGATGCCAGTTTCGTGAAATTGAGAAGCTTAACATTAGGCTATCAGTTACCTGCAAGATACATCGAGAATCTTCCATTCAGCGGAGCTTCTGTTTCTGTTGTAGGCCGAAACCTCTGGCTGATGTACAGCAAAGTTGACAATGTTGATCCCGAATCAGTGTATAACACTAGCAACGGTCAGGGACTGGAATGGTTTGGTGTTCCCCAAACCCGAAGTTTTGGTTTGAATGTGAACCTCAAATTTTAAGAACATGAACAAGATGAAATATCTCAATTACTTAGCAGCCTTTTTGGTCGCAATCTTATTGATTCCCTTGAATGGCTGTAATACAGACAGTTTAAATGAACTGAATGAGAACCCGACGGTTGCAGAAGAGATTGATCCGGGATTTATCCTGGCATATACCCAGCTGCAAACATCAGGGGAACGTTATGAAAACTGGCGTACCCAGTTGATCTATCAATCAACAATGATCCAGCAACTCTCTGCTCTGGCAACATACTGGAGTGGTGACAAATATCTCTGGAACAATCAGTACTCAGCAGCTTTGTGGGATCGTGCTTTTACGAACTACATCAAAGACCTGGTGAACCTGGTTGAAATCACTGATCCAACGGTTGAAGGACAAGAAGAGTTCGCCAACTACCATGCAATCGCCAGAATCTGGAAAGTAGTAGCGTTTCAGCGAATAACCGACATTTATGGTGACGTTCCATACTTCGGTGCCGGAAAAGGATTTAGCGAACGGGATTTCTTCCCAACCTACGATCCT
This sequence comes from uncultured Rhodohalobacter sp., assembly GCA_964422985.1. Lineage (GTDB taxonomy): Bacteria > Bacteroidota > Rhodothermia > Balneolales > Balneolaceae > Rhodohalobacter. The sequence continues at coordinate 10,357 of CAYRDO010000002.1, forward strand.
CAATCCGAGATTTATGCTGATATGCTTAATGAATTGGAAGAAGCTACCAATATGCTTTCAGCAAGCGCCAGTTCACCCGGCAGCCAGGATCTGATTTACGGCGGAGATATCGAACAGTGGAGACGTTATGGATACTCCATGATGCTGCGTCTCGGCCTTCGACTCGTAAAGGTTGACCCGGCTGCTGCCCAGGAATGGGTTCAGAAAGCCATTGCCGGTGGCGTAATGGAAAGCAATGCAGACATCAGCTACATCCAGCACACCGACGGACCGGAAGGTATTAACCGAAATGGTATCGGAGAAGTATTTAGCTGGAACGGAACAGCATTTTCAAACGATGATGTATCCCGGCTCAGCACCACATTTGTCGGCTGGATGCAAGAACACGAAGATCCACGGCTTGAAAGATTAAGCTGGGTTGTGAGTGGCGGTCCTCCGCAAGGACAACCAAATGGGTATGATATAAACACGATCGTTAATTACGATCCAACATATCCAACTCATAATGGTGATGCTTACTCTCGTGTAAATCCAATGTTTGTTCTGAACAATTCACCCATGGTTTTTCAAACCTATGCCGAAGTTGAGTTTATGATTGCAGAAGCGATCGAACGAGGCTGGGCAACAGGAAATGCAGAAGAGCATTACAATGCCGGTGTCCGTGCTGCCATGGAGATGTACTCTATCTACGATGCGTCTGTTGAGATTCCATCATCAGAAATTGATGCATACCTGGCTGCCAATCCATACGATTCTGCCAACTGGGCGGAACAAATTGGTGAGCAGTACTGGGCGGCAACGTTCCTGAACTTCTACGAAACCTATGCTAACTGGAGACGAACTGGTTATCCTGAACTGATTCCGGTAGACTATCCTGGAAATGAATCCAACGGTACAATTCCCCGCCGTTTGAGATATCCAAACAGTGAAGCAAGTAACAACCCTGAAGGATACAACGCCGCGATTCAGCAGCAAGGACCTGATGAGTTTACAACACGAATGTGGTGGGACGTAGCCCAATAAAATTAATGTTCGTGTAATCAGTAATTAAAACCCGGCCACTGTGCCGGGTTTTTTTATTTATGTAATCCAAACTAAACTTTCAGCTTGGAATGGGTTAAATCAAGAAGGAAGAAAAGAGTATATTACTGTATAAATAAGTAAGCATATGTGTTTCAGCTCCCTACTTTTGATGTTTTTACTGGCTTTTCAGGCGGGCCAATCTGCAGATCCACTCTTTGATGAGTTACCTACCAACTACACCGGAATCGACTTCAAAAATACGCTGGTTGAAGGCATCGGGAATAATATTCTGGAAACCGAATTTTTTTACAATGGCGGCGGAGTAGCTATTGGAGATCTGAATGGAGACGACCTCCCGGACATCTATTTTACTGCCAATCAGGGAGATAATGCACTATATATCAACGAAGGAAATTTTCAATTCAGAAATCGAACCACGTCAGCCGGAGTGAATGATACAGGAGGATGGTCGGCCGGCGTGATGATGGGCGATATCAACGGTGATGGTCTGCAAGATCTCTATGTATGCAAAGCGGGAAAAGTATCGGTTGAGGAGCGACGAAATAAACTGTTTATCAATCAGGGAGTGAATGATCAGGGTGTGCCGGAGTTTCGTGAAATGGCTGCCGAATTTGGATTAGATGATCCCGGCTATTGTACGCAATCCACCCAAATCGATTATAACCGCGATGGATTGCTCGACCTATTTATCGTGAACTACAACACGCGAGATTTTACGAGGTTTGATATTACAACTATTCGAAACGAAACCGATCGGTTTGCGGGTGATAAACTCTATCGAAATAACGGGGATGGCACGTTTACAAATATAAGTGAAGAGGCCGGAATCAAACAAAATCCCATAGGATTTGGACTGAGTGCAACCGTTTCGGATTTGAATGACGATGGCTGGCCGGACATCTACGTGACCAACGATTATATGGAGCGCGACTATATGTACATCAACCAGGGAAATGGCACATTTTCTGATGAGATTCTAAGCCGCACAAATGTTACTTCTTATTTTTCCATGGGTTCGGATATTTCCGATATCGATAACAATGGCTCGCCGGATATTATCGTTGCCGATATGCTGCCACCGGATTACGAACGGAGAAGTGTATTTAAAACTCCCGATTACTCCATTTATGAACGACTTGCTGCAAACGGATATCATCGGAAAAACATGCGCAATACGCTTCAAATCAACAATGGAGAGGGATTTTTTACGGAAGTTGGTCAAATGGCCGGAGTGTCGTCAACCGATTGGAGCTGGGCAACCCTCATGGCCGATTTTGATAATGACGGCCGGAAAGATCTGTATATCACCAATGGCTTTCCACGGTTCTATACTGACTTGGATTACTTGAATGATATTCTCTGGGAGCGATTTCCGGATTCGAATCTGCCGGATAATCCTGAATTGAAATATGAGTTATCTCAACAGATGAAGCCGGTTGAGATGCATAATTTTGCCTTCAGAAACAAAGGCGAGTACTCTTTTGATGATGCGAGTGATGAGTGGGGGTTGAATAAATTTGCCGTTTCAGGCGGGGCCGCCTATGCTGATTTGGATAACGACGGTGACCTCGATTTGGTAGTGAATAACTGGAATGAATCGCCCTCTGTTTATCGAAATAATTTACCTGAAAATGGCGGTTCGAATTACCTGAAAATCAAACTTCAGGGGAGCGGAAGTAATAGAGGTGGAATCGGCTCAAAGATTATATTAACAGGGCCGGAAGGTGAAACTTTCTATCGGGAAGCGTATCAAACCCGTGGGTTTCAGTCGTCTGTTGATCCAATCCTGCATTTTGGCCTTGGTGATTTACAACAGGTAGATTTGGAGATCACGTGGCCGGATCAAACCAGCCAAACTCTTCACAATGTTCAGGTCAATCAAACTCTTGAACTCAGTCAATCTGATGCGTCACAAGTTCAAGGGGAAGCAAATTCGCAGACATTGTTTGTACAGCTTAATCCCGAGGCACTAGGAATCGAGGAAGGTCATCAGGCTAATGTATTTCGCGATAAAATCTTCAGTCCCTTAATGCCGTACACACTTTTAAACCTGAGTCCGGCAACAGCCACGGCAGATATCAATGGTGATGGCTTACAGGATCTGTTTTTAGGAGGAAGTCAGGGACAAGCCGGGCAAATTTACTTGCAGCAGACGGATGGCAGATTCTCGAAAACCGAGCAACGCTATTTGGAACTTCATAATAGTTATGATGATGTGAAGGCTCTCTTTTTTGATGCGGATGGAAATGGTACAGCCGATCTGTATGTGGTTTCGGGCGGGAATTTTGACCAGATGAATAGTCACCAATATCAGGATCGGCTCTACGTAAATGATGGATTCGGCAACTTCGGGTATGAAGAAAATGCTCTTCCCAAGATGAATGCAAGCGGCGGTGCTGTAGCCGTTCTGGATTTTGATGGAGATAATGATGCCGATCTTTTTGTTGGTGGCAGAGTTTTAACGGGTCAGTATCCGCTCCCGCCCCGAAGTTATCTGTTGAGAAATGATGGAGGACGGTTCACGGAAGTTACCGATGAAATGGCACCGGATTTGGTCCGCCCCGGGATGATCACCGATGCGGTTTGGTTCGATATAAATGCAGATGGCAGAAACGAGTTAGTTATTGCCGGGGAGTGGATGCCCATTCGGGTTTTCGAAATTGAAAACAGCAATTTTCGGGAAATCACAAATGAGTCTGGTTTTGGAGACAGCCATGGTTTGTGGAATACATTAAATGTCACGGATGTGAATGGAGATGGGGCGCCCGACCTTTTGGCCGGAAATATTGGATTGAATCACTTTTTAAATGCTTCAATACAAAACCCCGCAATTATATACTATGGTGATTTTAATGAAAATGAATTAAGGGACCCGGTTTTGACGTATGTTTATGATGGAAAACGAGTTCCATTCGTAGGACGGGATCTATTTATGAGGCAAGTCTCCGGTTTTGAGGATTTGTTTCCAACCTATGAAGCGTGGGCTCAATCTGACATTCAAGCTATTCTTGGGGATGCACTTGAAGACGCCTATTCCTATAAAGCAAACACATTTGCGTCAACGCTTTTCTTGAACGATGGCAACGGAGAATTTAAGGCGATGGCTTTACCCGCGGAACTTCAAATGGCACCCATATATGATTTTTTTGCTGGTGACTTTATTGGAGATCAAAAACCTGAAATTCTGGCTGCGGGAAATAACTACGGAACTCGTCCGGAATTAGGGCCGTTAGCCGCCGAAGGTGCATTTTTTCGGATGAATGAAACCAATGGATTCGAAGTAATTTCTTCAAATAAGTCTGGTTTTTACTCATCGGTAGATGTTAGGCAAATTGAATTTTTACCGAGCACCGTGGGGCCCTTATTTATACTGGGATCTCACGGTGCAGCACCTCAGGTTTTTCTCTATCAGAGAGCTCAGGAATAGGATGTGAAAGATCTTCTAAGTCGCTGAAAATTTATTATTTAAAAATTCTAATTTGAGAGAAAAGGTGTGATATAGTAATATCTGAGAGGCTTAAATACATTCATCATGCAAAAAGTACTATTTCTACTCATCATTGGGGTCTTTTTTATTAGTTTAACGTTACTGATTACTGATGTTTCACTTGCCCAAGGAGATAATCCTCCACCTCCTCCTATTATTCCATCCGCTCCTGCGCAAGCACCAATTGATGGCGGTCTCGGACTTTTAGCCGCTGCCGGCGGAGCATATGCCATTAAGAAGCTAAGAGACAAGACAAAATAACGACCGATTTGTTGACCCCTGAGCCTCTCAAATTTATTGAGGGGGCTTTTTTATTTTTTCCAGATGATAAGCGGATTAGTATTTCCGAATAAATCCTTCGAATTGAGATATATAGTGTCCGCCAAACAAGTTCACATGAACAAGAAGTGGATACATGTTATAAATCGGTACACGGTTTGAAAATCCGTCGGCCAGTGGATTCACGGATTCATAACCATCATAAAATGAGCCGGAGAATCCCCCGAACATTTTTGAAAATGCCAAATCCATTTCTGGGTGACCGTAATAAACCGCCGGATCAATTAGAACCGCAACTCCGTTTTCATCAAACAGATAATTCCCACCCCACAGATCTCCGTGGATGAGTGAAGGTTTGGTGGATGGTAGCAGATCGTCCAATTGGTTTGTCAGTCGTTTCCAATGATTCAAAATGCTTTGGGGAAACTTTCCGGAATCAATCCCCATTTTTAGCTGTGGGTTGATCCGTTTTTCCACAAAAAAGGTTATCCAATCGCCAAATTCTCCATTTTTTTGAGGAAGACTTCCGATATAATTTTCATAGGAAAGCCCGAAATGATCTCCTTTTGTGCTATGTAGTTTTGCCAGTTCGGTTCCGAATCTAAATGAATCAGATGAGTTGCCGGATCCTTCAGAAATATATCCCATCAACAAGAATCCAGAAGTTTTTGAAGTCGGTTTATGGGAAGCAATCACTTTGGGAATTCGTAAATTTGTATCGGCGGAATTAAGAAGTTCAAGGCCTTTTGCCTCCACTTCAAAAAAATTGTCCGGTGCAGACTGATTCCATTTCAGAAAAAGCATTCCCTGGTTTGTTTGCAACTTATGGGCGCGGTTAATACTCCCGCCCGATACAGATTGCTCACTCTCAATTTTAAGATCATGCTCTGTCTCTAAAATGCTACGAATGCTTTTAGGGATCATATTTGGTGTTGTGTTCTACTTTCCAAATGTTTTCCTGAATCCTGAATCCTGAATCCTGAATCCTGAATCCTGAATCCTGAATCCTGAATCACTTCTCAACCAGACCTTCAAGCTCATCCAACAACGCTTCACTGCTTCTCTTGATTACATCAAAAACGTTCTGAAAGCCTTGCATTCCGCCATAATACGGGTCGGGAACGGCTTTATCGTCTGGTTCGGAATCGTATTCGCGCAACAGCTTAATTTTGTCTGAAAACTCCTGATTGCCATTCAGTTGTTTGATATTGCTGAGATTTTCGTGATCCATCGCAAGAATCAAATCAAACTCTTCCAGATCCGCCTTTTCAAATCTGCGGGCTTTAGAATGTAGCTGTATGCCCTGCTGATTCGCTACCCACTGGCTTTTGCTGTTAGCCGGCTCCCCGATATGATACGCTGATGTCCCCGCAGAATCGATATAAAAGTACGATTCCAACCCACGCTCATTTACAAGATGTTGAAAAACACCCTCGGCCGTTGGGCTGCGACAGATGTTGCCGAGACACACAAAACAGATTTTAAATGGATTTTCTTTGGTAATTTTTTGATTCATTGTTGAGTTTTATCCTTCAAAATCGTGAATAAAATACAATAGGGATAGCCAGTTTAACAAGCTTTTCGTGAGTAAAAGCATCATTTACAGTTTATATCATGAACGGTGTCCACACAATTTTAATCTGATTTTTGTCTATATGCGCTCTATCTTCAATGCCTTTAAGCTTCAGAGCAAATAAACTATAAAGAGCAAAGTATTTTGATTGTATAGCTTTTCGTATATTGTAGGCTTACATCAAATTTTTAGAAAGTGAACGACAGCGTTCAAAATGGCTAAAAAATTCAGCGAAGTTAAACAACTTGCCTACCCAAAGGCAGAGGTTGAAATCTTAAATTGGTGGAACGAGAATAAAATTTTCAAAAAAAGCTTGGATTCTCGTGATGACGGAATTCCGTTTACTTTTTTTGAAGGTCCGCCAACGGCAAATGGCAAGCCGGGTATCCATCACGTGATGGCACGTACGGTGAAGGATCTGTTTTGCCGATACAAAACCCTGAAAGGTTTTCGGGTTGAACGAAAAGGCGGATGGGATACGCATGGCCTTCCCGTAGAGATTGAAGTTGAAAAAGAGCTTGGTTTGGAAGGCCGCTCCCAGGTAGAAGAGTACGGGATGGCAGAATACAATGCCCGATGCCGTGAAAGTGTACTCAAGTACAAAGATCTTTGGGATGAACTGACTGCCCGAATTGGATATTGGGTGGATCTGGATGATCCATACGTAACGTTTGAAAACGACTACATTGAGTCTGTCTGGTGGGCATTCAAGCAGCTTTATGATAAAGGGCTTGTCTACAAAGGATATAAAATTCAGTGGTATTCACCCGGAAGCGGAACAGTTCTTTCATCTCATGAAGTAAGTTTGGGATATGAGGAAACCCAGGATCCCTCCATTTATGTGAAGTTTCCGCTCGAGGCTGATGAAAACGTCTACTTCCTCGCCTGGACAACCACCCCTTGGACTATCATTTCGAACATGGCGTTGGCTGTGAATCCCGAACTGGAATATGTGAAGGTGAAAGTCACGGACGACGATCACAGCGAATACTATATCTTGGCGAAAGGTTGCCTGGATGAAGCGATGAAGCACGATTATGAAATTGTTGATTCCTATAAGGGATCTGATCTGGTCGGCTGGGTATATAACCCCATTTTTGATTACGCGCTTGAAGAGGTCGATAAAAAAGATGCATGGCGAGTTCTTGAAGCCGATTATGTAACTACCGATGAAGGTACCGGAGTGGTTCACACTGCGCCTGCTTTTGGTGCCGATGACTATGAAACGTGCCAGAAAGCAGGGATTCCGCTTTATAATCCGATTGACGGAGACGGACGTTTTACCGATCAGGTACCGGATTTTGAAGGTCAGTGGTTTAAAGATGCAGATAAAGAAATTGCGCGTGCCATCAAGGATAAAAACAAGATGTACTGGCACGAAACTTATCTCCACAACTATCCTTTTGATTGGAGAAAAGGCACTCCGTTAATGTCGTACCCGGTGGAATCATGGTTTATTCGAACAACCGACATCAAAGACAAGATGGTGGAGTTCAATAAAGAGATTAACTGGAAGCCCGAAAGCACCGGTACCGGGCGATTTGGAACATGGCTCGAGAACAATGTGGATTGGGCCGTATCCCGACAACGTTATTGGGGAACCCCGATTCCGATCTGGGTTAGTGATAAAGATCCCGAGTATATCGAATGTATTGGAAGCGTTGAAGAACTGCGCAAAAAAGCCGGAATTGATGAAAATGAAGAGATTGATCTTCACCGGCCGCATATTGACGAATATACCTGGAAAGGTCCAAAAGGTGGTACGATGAGACGTATCCCCGATCTGCTGGATGTCTGGTTTGATTCCGGATCCATGCCGTGGGCTCAGTGGCACTATCCATTCGAACACAAAAAGAAATTCAAAGAAAATTTTCCGGCCGATTTTATTGCTGAGGGTGTAGATCAAACCCGCGGATGGTTCTATACATTGCACGCTCTGGGAACCATGTTATTCGACAAACCGGCTTACAAAAATGTAGTTTCTAACGGACTTGTTCTCGATGCCAATGGCGAGAAGATGAGCAAGTCGAAAGGAAACAGCGTGGATCCGACCGATGTAATTCAGAAATTTGGTGCTGATACGGTTCGCTGGTATATGATGAGTAACTCATCACCCTGGGAAAATCTCAAGTTCAGTGAAGAAGGGCTGAGTGAAGTTCAGCGGAAATTCTTCAATACCATCGTAAATACGTACTCATTTTTTGCGATGTATGCGAATATTGACGGATTTACCTATTCCGGAGCTGCAATCCCAAGTTCAGAGCGAACCGAAATGGATCGATGGGTCATTTCCCGTTTAAATTCTACGATTAAACTGGTTGATGAGCATCTGGATGATTACGAACCAACAAAGGCCGCTCGTGCTGTTGAAGATTTCGTTGAAGAGTTGAGTAACTGGTATATCCGAAGAAATCGTCGTCGATTCTGGAAAGAAGGCAAGAGTCTTGATAAAACGGCAGCGTATCAAACACTTTTTGAATGCTTATTGAGCCTTGCGAAAATGATCTCTCCAATCGCGCCGTTTATGGGCGAATGGTTGTTCCAGCGATTAAATGAAGTTGCAAAGAAAGATGAAGAATCTGTACACATCTCATTCTATCCGGCCGTTGAGGAAACGGCAATTGATAAGCAGCTCGAGCGCAGAATGGATGTGGCCAGGATTATCAGCTCTGTTGTACTTCGGATCCGAAATCAAATAGATGTAAATGTACGGCAGCCGTTGGCACGAATTATTCTGCCAATTGATAAAGAAGAACAATCTGTCGTAGAATCAGTAAAAGATATTATATTAGATGAAGTAAACGTTAAAGAGGTTGAATACGTAAAAGACGAGTCAGGAATCGTTAGTAAGTCCGCTAAACCTAACTTTCCGGTTCTCGGGAAGCGGCTTGGAAGTAAGATGAAAGCCGTGGCGGCAAAAATAAATAACCTTGGTAACGAAGAAATCACTAAGTTTGAGCGAGATGGTGTGATCGAGTTAACCCTGGATGATGGCGAAACGGTTCGAATTTCATCTGACGAACTTGAGATTCAACGTACCGGTTTGAAAGGCTGGTCGGTTGAAACAGAAAAAGGTATAACAGTTGCAGTAGATACCGAACTGACACCTGAGCTGATACAGGAAGGGTTATCGCGCGAATTCGTAAATCGAATTCAAAATATGCGCAAAGAAGCAGACTTTGAGGTTACTGACAGAATTGTTGTTGGTTTCTCCGGGTCTGAAGATTTGACCGAGGCTGTTAACTCGTCTTTAGAAACTATTAAATCAGAAATTTTAGCCGAAGAAATTAATACCAATTTATTGGAGGTATCGGATTTCATAAAAACCTGGGAAATCGAGGGAAATGATACTGAGATTTCGATACGCCGAACAATTAACAATTAACAACTAGTGTTATGGCAGCTGCAAAAGAATCACAAAACGAAGAAAGAGTCTCTCCTTATAGTGACGAAGAACTCGAGTATTTCCGTGAAATCATTATTAAAAAAAGAGATGAGGCCGAACAGGAATTAACAACTCTTCAGAACCTTCTGAGAGAAAGTATGGAGAATTCTTCGGATGAATCGGCATACTCCTTTCACATGGCAGATGCCGGTACAGACGCTCAGGAGAGAGAAAAAACTTATATGTTGTTCAACCGAACGAAAAAATTTATTCGTTACCTGGATGGTGCTCTCAAACGAATTGACAATAAAACGTACGGTGTCTGCAAAGTAACCGGTAAGAAGATTGCCAAAGGACGACTCGAAGCTGTGCCCCATACTCAGTTAAGTATCGAAGCTAAACTGAAACGTCGATAATTGGGTTAGATTTGTCTGAGAAAGGAAAAAAATTAGCTACCCTTTTTACCCCGATTGTCTTTGTGTTGATTTTAGATCAGATATCAAAGTACTGGGTGCGTACAACCCCTGATCTGCAACGAATGGATGTCATTGAGGGGTGGCTGGCATTTAATTTCACCAAAAATCCCGGTATGGCACTCGGAATGGATTGGCTTTCTACTCCGGTCATTAGTTCGATTGCGATTCTCGCCACACTCGGAATATTGTTTTATGTGCTCTATAATTTGGGTCAGGCCACGCATGCTTATTTAGTATGCATGGGGCTGATTTTAGGCGGTGCGCTGGGCAACATTATGGATCGCATTTTTATGGGGATTATTGGTGGATACGGCGGAGTTCTGGATGGTCACGTTGTTGATTTTATCCATTTTAACCTAACCATTGGCGAGACGCCAGTATTTCCATATATCTTCAATGTAGCAGATATTGCGATAAGCACTTCTATTATCATCTTGCTTCTTTTTCATAAGAAAATTATGCCAACTGAAGAGAGCGTAGGAGAGGAGAGCGAAGTGAAGTCAAATCAGGCTTACTACAAATCAGACGAAGAGTTTGTCGAGGCAAATATCAATAAAGAGAGAAATATAAAGGAAACCGGCAGCGACTCAACGTCACTCTAACATTAGTTTTTTTAGAAAACCTTCCCTGGTTTGAGGCCTGTCTAATTTTTCTTCTGATTCATCCGTATCATGATGCAGAGGGATCGGAACTTCCTCCACCATTTCAAGGCCAAAACTTTTCAAACCCACACGTTTAACGGGGTTATTGGTGAGCAATCGTAACTTTCGAATGCCCAGTGAATGCAGAATCTGTGCGCCCACTCCATAATCGCGATAATCCATTCGGATGCCGAGCTTCTGCTGAATCTGCTGTTTGTTGAGACCTTCTTCTTGTAGTTTCAGTGCCTTTAACTGCTCGATGATACCATATTCCCTGTTCATCTGATCCATGTACAGCACAACACCCTGCCCCTCTTTTTCAACCCTCTTCATGGCCTGATGGAGAAGTTCAGTTTTATCACTTCGCTTACTCCCAAAAATATCAGCTAGTGGTGTGGAAGAGTGAACCCGAACAAGAACAGGGTCTGATTCATCCCAGGAGCCTTTTACAAACGCCAGGTGATGATCATTAGTCAGCGTTTCAGAAAATACGTGCAGATTGAAATCACCATAAATAGTCGGCATCTCAACCGTTAAATCCTTTTTCACGAGTGACTCGTGCTCCATCCGGTAGGCAATCAGATCTTTGATGGTGATGATCTTCATGTTGAATTTGTCGGCCATCTTCATCAGATCGGGAAGCCGGGCCATCTCGCCATTATCCTTCATAATTTCACAAATAATTCCCGCCGGTTGAAGTCCTGCGAGTCGGGCAAGATCGATAGCAGCTTCGGTATGGCCGGCGCGCCTTAAAACACCACCGTTTGCGGCAACAAGCGGAAAAATGTGTCCGGGTCGACGAAAATCATCCGGATCAGCATCGGGGTTTATAAGCTCAAGAATGGTATTTGCGCGGTCCGGTGCAGAAATCCCCGTAGTAGTTTTCTTTTTGTGATCCACCGAAATGGTGAAGGCGGCTTCGTCGGGATCGGCGCCCTCTGTGACCATAAAATCAAGATTCAGCTCGTGGGCTTTCTCTTTGGTAATGGGCACGCAGATCAAACCCCGACCATGCTTTGCCATGATGTTGATAGCTTCAGAGGTGGCTTTGTCGGCAGCCATCAAAAAATCGCCCTCATTTTCGCGATCTTCATCATCCACAACAATCAGCATCTTGCCGTTGCGGATGTCTTCAATCGCTTCCGGAATTGTATGAAAAGTAAAGTCGGACATAAAATCTGTTACTTCCGATCAAAAAAAACAATGACAGTTCGAAAAGGAATTATCCAAAGTATGAATGGATGAATCCTGAATTATTTGTTCTTGCCGGGATTTACATCAGTGATGGAGCTTTTTTGAAACCGGGCTTTTACCCCGCTGTCAATTTCCAAGAGAACAGTATCCTCATCAATAGAATTCACAATTCCAAACATGCCACCGCCGGTAACAACTTTATCTCCCTTTTTCATTTCACTTACTTTTTTTTGAATCTCTTTTTGACGTTTTGTCTGCGGACGAATAATGAAAAAGTAAAACACAAAGAAAATAGCACCCAGAAACAGGAGGTTAATCATCGCTCCGCCCCCGTCTTCTCCACCGGGAGGTGCCATCATAAAAAAGCTAAATAGGAAAGTCATAGAAAATTATATCTGTTAAAAATTTCAGATTTGAAAGATACCGTATTCTTAACCCTAGAGCAATTTCTCCATCTCTAATAAATTTACCCAAGCGTATTCAATTAAATCATTCTGATTTTGGGCTGTTATTGAAAACGGGTGCAAATTCTTTCAGAGGCATATTATTGCTGCTTTCACCGGGGGATCTCTCCAGCGTCATTTGGTAGACAACTTTATCGTTTCGGTAGTATCTTTTTTGATAATAGAGCGGTTTTTCGCCAATGGTCGTAGAAAGGCGGTCGATCACAAAAAGAGGTGAATTTTCATCTACCTGAAGCACTTCAGCTAATCCTTTATCAGCCACCTCAGCCGAGAGTTTATAACATCCACGTAACACTTCAATATCGTAATTTTCTTCAAGAAGTCTGTAGATGGTTGAGTCGGCAAGCTCATCCTCATCCAAAAGCTGACCATAGAAAATAGGCAACCAGGTTTTATCAAACGCAATGGGCTCTCCGTCTCCAAGTCGAAGTCGGTCGATCTGTAACACTTTGCTGCCCTTATCGATGTCAAGTAATGGTAAAAGCCAGTCAGGTGCATTCACAGTTTCAAATTTTTTAACGACCGAAGAAGGATCCAGACCGGCTTTTGCCATGTCTTCATTGAAATCAGTGAGTTTTACAAAATCGTGTGTAACCCGTTCATCACTTACAAAAGATCCAAGCCCTTGGCAGCGGTAGATAATGGATTCACTTTCCAGCGACTGAAGAGCCCGGCGAATCGTAACCCGGCTGACATCGAATTTCTCTGCAAGTTCGTTTTCTGACGGAAGTTTTTCATCCACCTCATATACGCCTTTATCAATTTGGTTTCGAAGCCATTGCGATATTTGTGCGTGTCGAGGTATTCCTTTTTTTAGAATCATATAGTAGATTGTTTTATACAAATCTAATCAAATATAAATAAAACATCAATACATGTATTAACATGTATAATTATATTCGCGAAGAATCATTAAAACACTTGAAAATATTCTTTAAAGCGCACTATAGGGCATAAATTTAATATTTTTTCAGAGTGAAAAGAAAATAAAAAAACAACTTGTATTGACAAGTATATACATTTGTCTTATCTTGGATTGAAATAACTTAAAAAAACTAAATAATTATGGATTTTTTAATTGAACCATGGCCTTGGTATATAGCTGGGCCTTTGATTGGGCTAACCGTTCCGGGTCTCTTAATACTGGGAGGAAAGAAGTTTGGTATTTCTTCAAATTTCAGACATGTCTGTGCTGCTTGTTTTCCCGGAGATATCGATTTCTTTAAATATGATTGGAAAAAGGAAGGTGCCTGGAACCTGATATTTTTATTGGGAATTATCATCGGTGGATTTTTAGCCGGATATGTCTGGCAAAATCCTGAGCCTGTTGCAATTTCAAATCAAACCGTAGCGGACTTGCAGGCTTTGGGAGTTACATCATTTGAAGGACTGGTTCCCGCCGATCTTTTCAGTTGGGCAAATCTGGGCACGATTGAGGGGCTGATGATCCTGGCCCTCGGTGGATTTCTTGTAGGATTTGGAACACGGTATGGCGGTGGATGTACCTCCGGTCATGCGATAACAGGCATTTCCGATCTACAGGTTGCAAGCGTTGTTGCTACCATTTCGTTTTTTGTTGGTGGCCTCATCATGACGCATTTCATTTTACCCTACATCATTTCATAAGAAGAAACTATGTTTAGAAATATCAGATATTTGTTAGGCGGTATTTACTTCGGTTTTATTTTAGTAAAATCTGAGGTAGTATCGTGGTTTAGAATTCAGGAGATGTTTCGTTTCCAGGATTTTCACATGTATGGAATTATCGGATCGGCAATTATTGTGGGAATCATCTCTATTCAAATCATAAAAAGATTAAATATTTCCGATATTGAAGGAAACCCAATATCCATCCCGCCCAAAGATACATCACAGTGGAAAAGATATATTCTCGGAGGGTCGATGTTTGGCCTTGGATGGGCATTGCTGGGAGCGTGTCCGGGACCGATCTTCGCACTTTTAGGAACAGGACTAACTATTATGATTATACCGATTGCTACAGCAACATTTGGAACCTGGCTGTACGGTGCTGTTCGGCATAAACTACCGCATTAAGATTCAAAAAAAATAAAAGAGAAGGAGAAACGACATGTATTTCAAACAATTCTTTGACGCTAAATTAGCGCAATATTCTTATATGATTGGTTGTCAGGCCAATGGCACGGCTTTGATTATAGATCCCATGAGAGATATCGACCAATATATTGACGCAGCCGCCGATGAAAATCTAACCATCGTTGCTGCTGCAGATACACACATTCATGCCGATTATATTTCAGGGTTGAGAGAGTTTGCCGAACGAGGTGTGAAAGTATACGCCTCGGATGAGGGAGATGAAGACTGGAAATATGAGTGGCTCAAAAATAGCGATTATGAGTACGAGTTTTTGCATGACGGCGATACATTCAAGTTGGGAAACATTACCTTGAAAGCGTGGCACACGCCCGGCCACACACCCGAGCATTTAAGTTACTTCATTACAGACGGAGCTGCCGCCGACGAACCGATGGGCATGGTCTCCGGTGATTTTATTTTTGTTGGTGATGTTGGGCGTCCGGATCTTTTGGAATCCGCTGCCGGCCAAAAAGATGTGATGGAACCAGCTGCACGCACACTCTATCAGTCCGTTGAAGAGTTTAAAACTGTACCGGAATATTTACAGGTCTGGCCCGGTCACGGAGCAGGAAGTGCCTGTGGGAAAGCACTTGGAGCTATTCCTGAATCAACCGTTGGTTACGAACTTCGGTATAACAATTCTCTAAAATCTGCGACTTCTGAAGAAAACTTTGTAAAGTTCATTTTGGAAGGGCAGCCTGAACCTCCACTCTACTTTTCCCGAATGAAACGAGATAATAAAATGGGGCCGGTTATTATTGGGGGACTGCCATCTCCAAAACGCCTTACTCTAAATGAGTTGGAAAAAATCAGTGAAAAAGAGGATGCTGTACTTTTAGACTCGCGTGATCGTGATGATTTTGCTTCCGGTCATATACCTGGATCGCTGCTCTCACCTCTGAATAAGCAGTTTAATACCGTAGCCGGCTCATATATTACGGAACATGAAGAGATCTATTTGGTGGTCGAAGAACACCGCGTTGAAGAAGCTGTCAGAGATCTCTACAGAATCGGGCTTGATGCAATCAAAGGGTTTGTAACGCCTAAGGATCTGGAGATCTATGAAGAGCGGGAAATTGGTTCTTTAGAAAAAACAGATGTAAGAACGTTTAAGGCGTTGAACCACCTTGAAGAAAATTCAATAGTACTGGATGTACGAAAAGCAACGGAATATCAGGAGGGACATGTTGAGGGAGCGATAAATATTGCACATACGCGTCTTCTCGATAGAATGGACGAAGTACCATCAGAAACGAAAATTTTTGTGCACTGCAAAGCGGGATCCAGATCCGCTGTAGCATCAGCTTTGTTGCAAAGCAATGGGTATGATGTAGTTCTGATTGATGACGATTTTGAAAATTATAAGAAACTACAACCAGCTTAACATGTAAGTTGGCTAATTTTTAGGCGCTTCCCCATGAGTTCGCTCATCAAAAAAGCCGGAAAGATCTTCCCAATCATACATACGGTTCGGAATTACGATCGGGAAACATTTCAGGGAGATTTAAGTGCAGGAATTACGGTGGGAATTATGCTTATTCCGCAGGGAATGGCATATGCCGTGCTTGCGGGAATGCCGGCGGTTTACGGACTGTATGCAGCCATCATCCCACTGTTGATTTATGCTGCGTTTGGCACATCGCGCCAGTTAGCTGTTGGACCGGTGGCTATGGTTTCGCTCTTGGTTTTAGCGGGAGTGGGTGAGATTGCAGTGGTTGGCAGCGACCGGTTTATCCAGCTTGCCATCCTCACTGCTTTTGGAGTTGGAATAATTCAATTTTTGATGGGGATCTTCCGAATGGGATTTCTCGTCAATTTTCTCTCCCATCCGGTTCTGAGTGGATTTACATCTGCAGCTGCCATTATTATCGGTGCAAGCCAGATCAGGAACTTACTTGGAGTGGATTTGCCACGGACCAATTATGTGCACGAGATAGTGGCAGGACTTGCTCAAAGAATATCGGAAATTGACCCTATTACAACGGCTATTGGGATGGGGGCGATTCTTGCCATTATTCTACTCAAAAAATGGAAAAAGACATTTCCTTCGGCTCTTTTTGTGGTGGTTGTGGGCACTTTACTCACAATGGGATTTGGTCTCGCGGAAATGGGAGTTAAGATTGTCGGAGAGATACCAAACGGTCTTCCCTCTTTTGATGCTAATTTTGTGAGTTTCAACGATCTCAAGCTATTATTGCCAACCGTTCTGGTGATATCGCTCATCAGCTATATGGAATCGTTTGCCGTTGCAAAAGCGATTGCCAACAAGCACGGCTATAAAGTAGATGCCAATCAGGAACTTGTAGGATTGGGACTTGCGAACATCGGGGGATCATTCTTCCAGTCATTTCCAACTACAGGGGGATTTTCACGAACTGCTGTGAACGATCAATCCGGAGCTAATACTACCTTAGCTGCTGTTATTAGTGCCGGTATTATTGGGTTGACTCTTCTGTTCTTAACGCCACTTTTTTACTATCTGCCCAGTGCTGTATTGGCTGCCATTATTATGGTTGCAGTGGCAGGTTTGTTTGATTTCGATGAGATGACTCACCTCTGGAAAACTGACAGAAAAGATTTTGCCATGCTCATGATCACGTTTGTTGCCACTCTAACGTTTGGTATTGAAGAGGGAATTGGCATTGGAGTTTTGATCTCGCTGGCGTTAGTCATTTACAGCAGCTCCAAACCTCACAGTGCAGAACTTGGTCGGCTTGGCAACAGTAAAACTTTCAGAAATGTTAACCGGTACGGACAGGCAAGAATAACAGATGACGTTATTATCTACCGGTTTGATGCGCCTATCTACTTTGCAAATGTTGACCACTTCCGGGAAACACTCAATAAAAAAATTGAAAATCACGGAGAGGACCTCAAACTTATCATCCTGGATGCATCCGCCATCAATAATATCGATTCAACCGGAGTGCACATGCTTACGGAATTGATTGGGGAACTTCGTCAAAAAGAGGTGAAATTGTTTGTAGCAAGTGCCATAGGACCGGTCAGAGATAAGCTCAAAAAAAGTGGTGTGGTTGAGCTGATGGGTAAGAATACATATTTCTTTGATGTGGATGAAGCGCTGGAACATCATAAAAGTGAAAATATAAGAGAACAAAGAGAGTTTTCTCCACTACAAACGAATATCTGAAAATGATGTCTCTCTCTAAAAGAGCGTCATAGTTATCGGGCCTTTCTTGCGTGTAGTAAGAACCTATAATGATCTATGTTTTAAGTTTAACAGACCTTATTTTATCAAGCAGATGTTTATAAGCAAAATCAAACAAGAAATAAGCCGAACCATACAGGAAGTAAATATGAGCCACGAAATTGATATCAGTCCGGAAGATTTTAAGCAGAAATTGAAAAATAACCGGGGTGTGATTATCGATGTACGCACAAAGGGAGAATATAGTGAAGGTCATCTGAAAGAAGCCGATCAGCAGTACGATTATAATAATGGTGAATTTCAGCAGCAGCTCAGTTCCCTTGAGAAAGACAAAACCTATTACCTCTACTGCCGCACCGGAAACCGAAGCGGGAAAGCAGCCCGTATTATGAAAATGCAGGGTTTTGATAACGTCTACAATGTAGGCGGATATGAAGATTTAGCAACCGCCGGGTTTGAGACGGAGAAGTAAAAAACGTGTAACAGCAAAAAGCAGATGTGAATCTGTCATAGCGAAACGAGTGCAGCGATCTCCATCTCTTGAAGTTTGGGATTGCGACAGTCGCTTTTTGCCCTTCGCAATGATGTGATCTGCACTTCTGCCGGTTCACTTTTGTCATTCACCTCAAATAAACCATCATCATGAAAATTCCTGAAAAGAAATATAAAGAGATCGAAGAGCTTATCGGAAGTGAGGAGAGTGTGGTTGGGATCGATGCGAAAAAAACCCATATCATGATTATCCACATGCTTCAACAAATCCAGGATCAATTGGAGCATTTGGAACAGCGCTTGGATACTGTTGAGAAAAAGATCAGGTAAACAGGGTTAATTGTTGTGAAAGGTGGACTGGTTTGATTTCATTTCCAGCAACAGCCCCGCCGGTTTAAAACGATCGCCATGCTCGCTATGTAATGCATTCAATTTTTCAAGAAAGCTTTCCACCCCAATCTGATCGATATAACGAAATGGTCCTCCCAGGAATGGCGGGAAGCCAAGCCCGAGGATGGCTCCAAGATCGCCATCGGTAGGATTTTGTAAAATTTCTTCCTGTAGGCATAAAACCGCTTCATTAATCATTACAGTAGAAAGCCGATCCTGAATCTCTTTTTCATCGAATGATGTTCGATCCTGTCCCCCAAAATATTTATAGATCTTTTCATTCACCTCTTTTTTCTTTTTTGATCCCTCTTCGTATTTGTAGAAACCGCGCTTATTTTTCCGACCAAGATAATCGTCATTAATCAACTCTTTTGATTTCTGGTTTGTTTTGGCACCGCGGGCTTCAAATTTATCGCTGAGGGTTTCGGCTACGTGAGCTCCAACATCAATACCAACTTCATCGAGTAAGGCAATTGGCCCCACAGGAAAACCGTAGTTTTTCATGGCATCGTCCAGATCTTCAATTTTTGCGCCTTCTTCAAGCAATAGCAATGCTTCATTAATAAAAGGAGCTAAAATTCTGGTGGTATAAAATCCGGGGCCATCATTCACTACAATTACATTTTTCCCTTGCCGCAAGCCCACATCAAACGCTGTTGCAACAACCCAATCGGCCGTTTTTTCTGTTTTGACGATTTCCATCAGAGGCATTATTGGAACAGGCGAAAAGTAGTGCATGCCCACAATGTTTTCTGGCCGTTTTGCATTCGCCGCAATATCTGAAATAGGAAGTGAAGAGGTATTGGATGCGAAAATGGTATCCTTATTACAAACTTGCTCAATCTCTTTTACGATATCTTTTTTGAGATTCAGATCCTCGAAAACTGCCTCAATTACGAGATCAATCTCATCAAAGGCTTCATAACTTGCAGTCGGGTGGACGAGACTCATTTTCTCATCTCTCTCGAATTCGGAAATGATATGTTTACTTACCTTTTTATCGAGTTTTTGTTGAATTCTGCTTTCACCCTTCATGGCATTTTGAATTTTCTGATCCTTCAGCCAAACATGCAGACCATCATCAATACTCACTTCCGTGATACCACTGCCCATCAATCCTGCACCTAAAACACCAATTTTATGAACGTCTCGTTTTTTCTTTTCAAGGGGATTTTTCTTTGAACCGTTCATCGCAAAGAAAAGCTGAACGAGAGATCTGGACTCAGTGGTAACCGCCAATTCCCCAAACAATTTCGATTCATATTTCAGCCCGGCTTCAAACCCATGCTTGTATCCATACTCTACACTTTCAATGATTTTTGGCGGAGCCGGATAATTTCCTTTCGTCTCTTTTTGGGTTCGTTTTCGAGCCTGATCAAAAATAATATTTCTGCCAAGCACATTACTCTCAGAGATCTTTTCAAGAACAGACCGTTTATCAGGATGAGAAACATCGCCGCTATTTAGCCGTTTCACAGCTTCAATTCCTGCTTCTTTTATGGCATATTGATGAACCACTTCATCCGCAAACCCGGTTTTTTCGGCCTGATAACTGTACATATTTTTTCCGGTCAACAGGTAGGGCAATGCTTTCTGAATGCCGATCAATCGTGGCAATCGCTGAGTTCCTCCCATTCCGGGAAGGAGCCCCAATTTTACTTCCGGTAAACCAATTTTGGTTGATTTGTGATCCGATACAATCCGATAATGACTGGCAAGCGCAAGCTCCGTGCCTCCACCCATGCAAGAACCGTGGATTCCGACAACAATCGGCTTTATGAAGTTTTCAATACGAAGGAGTACTTTATGTCCGGTCCAGCTCAATTCAGAAAGCTCTTCCGCTGTCTCTCTTGTTTTAAACATCTCAATGTCGGCACCGGCGATAAAATTATTCTCTTTCCCGCTGATGAGAAGTGCACCTTCCAGGGAATCATCCGATTCAAGCCGATCCAGAAAATCCGAAAACTCATCAATCAGCTTTTCATTCAGCTTATTGACCTTCTCTCCCGGTGTGTCCAAGCTGACAACTGCAACGTTCTCAACGGTTTCGATTTTTAGTATGTCTTTTTTCTTGTTCACTCTTTTAACTTTTTCGTTTTTACTCTATCACTGACTAAATCGTTCAATAATCATCGCATGTCCCTGACCACCGGCGGCGCACGCAGCAATCAAGGCGTACCTTCCATTCTCTTCAAATAAACGGTTTGATGCCGTCGTTACCAACCGAACTCCGGTTGCCGCAAATGGGTGGCCAATCGACAGTGAACCTCCCCATCGATTGAGTTTTTCATATGGCACATTCCCCACTGTCTCTTTTCGGTTGAGTCTGTTTTTGGCAAATTCATTACTATCCAATGCTTTCAGGACAGTTAGCATCTGACCGGCAAACGCCTCGTGAAATTCAAACACATCAATATCACCCAAGGTTAAATTCATCTCATCCAAAACTTTTGGAATGGCGAATGCGGGCCCGATTAACAGTTCGTCATCCGGACGTTGAGCAACATAATTGTAGCTTCTCAAGATAGCTTTCGGCTCGTAGTCATTTTTGAGAGCAAAATCCTTGTCCATCACCAATCCCGCGGAGGCTCCGTCTGTCAAAAACGAGGAATTTCCTGCGGTCACAGTTCCATGCGGCTTGATGAACGCCGGATTCAGTTTGGCAAGTTTCTCCATATCCGTATCGGGCCGGATGCCGTTATCCTCCTCAATTACAGTATCACCATCATTCACGCTAACCGGAAAGATCTCCTTCTTCAAAAAACCTTCTTCCGTAGCTTTAAAAGCGAGTTGGTGTGATCGCATGGCATACGCATCTTGTTCCTGGCGTTTTACTCCATATTTTGCAGCCATTTTATCGCAGCTCTGCCCCATTGTTTCACCTGTAGAAAATTCGGCGATGGATGGAATTTCAGGAAGCAGGTCTGATGGGCTTAATCCTTTCACAAACTTCAACCAATCCGTGGGTGATTTGTATTTCTGAGTCTCCAGCAATTTTTGTCTGAATTTTTTTCGGAAGCGGATGGGGATATCACTCATCACCTCTACCCCGCCCACAATAGCTCCATTGATTCGTCCGTGCATGATAGAATCCGCGGCCGTCGTGAGTGCAACATTGGAGGAGATGCACGCCATGGAAAGCGTGGTGGCAGGAATAGAATCAGGTAAGCCTGCCGCCATTGACGACTCCCGAGCGACATTGCTTGTATTGATATCCTGGATTACATTTCCATAATACACATGGCCAATATGCTCACCATTCAACTGTGTTTTATTAATGAGTCCGGCAATTGCCAAACGCCCCAAATCGTACGCAGAAAAACGCTTAAAATCAGATTGTGCGCGCAGAAAAGGGGTGCGTCCGCCATCAATAAATACAACCTCTTTTTTCTTTTTTGATTCGCTCATCTCAAATAATTTTGATTAAACGGAATAGACACAGATTAACGCTGTTAACCTCACCTTTATAAATAACGAAAAATTTCTTGAGGATAAACTGTTTTATCGGATTGGATTAGTTCTTATATTTAGAGTCTGATTCAAAAGTGAGTTAAATGTTTCACATGATATTCGTTGAAAAAACACTCGTTGTAAAGAATTAGTTTGAAATTTTGATAAATATGGGTGGTTAGCTCAGTTGGTTTAGAGCACCTGCCTTACAAGCAGGGGGTCATAGGTTCGAATCCTATACCACCCACCTCTCTTGATAAAAAAATAAAGGACAGCTCTTGATAGGGGTTGTCCTTTTTTTATTTTGAGGTACGATTATGTACTACATTACATGTTATACAGTGTTGTGGTAGACCGATATTATGTTTGTTAAACCTCTAACCTTGAGGATCGAATCAAACGCCACAACCAGGGACGAAGCAAATACACCAAATCCGGTATTCCATGGAATTTGGTGTACAAAGAGAGTTTTGAAAGCCAATCTGCCGCTAAAGACAAAGAGAGTAAAATCAAGCAATCCGAGAGTCGGGAAAGCCTGGTCAGATTCATTCAATCAGAAAGCAATGAAATAACCTCGGAGTAGCTTATTTCTTCAATGTCTCCAACGCAATCGCCGCTGCTCCTAAAATGGCGATATTATCTATCTCAGAAATCTCAATGTTCAGTGATTTCAGGTTGTTCGGGAATCCAAAATCCTGCAAACTTTTCCACATCGCTTCTTTAAAATAGGGATAAGCGTTTCGGACCGATCCTCCAAAGACAATCACTTCAGGATCATACGCATACATCACCGCCTGGATACCTTTTCCTACATGTGTTCCGAAGGAATCAAATATTTCCAATGCTTCTTTATCACCCGCTTCAGCTTTTTCAAAAACCTCTTTTCCATCACGGTTGTAGTGCCGGTCAAAATATTGGGCGCAGCAGTAATGTTCGTAGATAGAATCACGATAGGGAAGCATGCCGATTTCACCGGCGCCGCAATTTCTTCCCGCATATAACTTGCCATTTAACACCAGCCCGGCAGCGAATCCCGTTCCTAAAATTAAACCGACCACAGAGTCGAAGCCTTTGCCTTTTCCAAAGTACTTTTCACCTAGTGCAAAGCAGTTTGCATCATTATTTACGGTGGTTGGAATATCAAAATCGTCTTCTAAAATGGATTTTAGTGGTACCTTTTTCCATTCCGGGATATTCACCACATCATAAACAATCCCTTTTTTTACATCCACCACGCTTGGGACGCCAACTCCAATTCCGGCCACATCGGGACCGTTTACTCTATGAATCAATCGTTTCATTTGATTTACCAGAACATCCTGAGAGTCTCCTCTTTTGATTCGTTCACTTTCAATCTGAATGATTTTGCCATTGGTAACTTTAGCGGCTCTTACGTTTGTGGCGCCGAGGTCAATTCCAATTACTGTATTCTGTTGACTCATTTGAAATTGTATGTATTGATTTATTGTATGAAGAGGAATTTCTGCTTTAAAATATCGAAAAGTAAGGAAAACGTTGGGGGGAAAGCTTTAGAGTGTTGTCTTTATGTTATATGATATCTATTGTATTTATTGATTCGGATGACTGTATAGTTTTTGGTTGCGTTGTAATGAGTAGGATCTTAAAAGAAAGTGATCAAAAATAAGCAGCTGTTCCAATTCATTTTGCGAGCTAACGCACATTCAAAAAAGGCTGGTTATGAAACGTAACTACTTTCTTGTTGTACTGATTATGGTCACATTTTTTGTGATCTCTTTCTTGACGAATATCATAGGGCCACTCGTCCCGGAGATCATCGAGGATTTTGATTTGAGTCTCACGCTGGTGGCGCTTTTGCCATTCGCCTTTTTCATTGCGTATGGGGTGATGTCCATTCCGTCCGGGCTGCTTATTGAAAAGTACAGTGACAAAAAAGTGATGATTGCTGCTTTCCTCGTTTCCTTTATAGGAGCACTCTTTTTCGCGCTTTTCCCGAATTATCTGGTTGCGGTAATTTCCCTCTTTTTGATTGGTACCGGAATGGCGATGCTCCAGGTGGCTATCAATCCGTTACTTCGCGAGGCCGGCGGCGAAGAGAATTTTGCTTTTAACTCCGTGTTGGGTCAGCTTTTCTTTGGAGCCGCTTCTTTTTTAAGTCCGCTTGCCTATTCTTACTTGGTACTAAATCTCCACAGTACCGATTCAAGTAATTTTTTGCTCAATACGCTCGAAAATGTAGTGCCCGTCAATCTGCCGTGGGTTTCTCTCTATTGGTTATTTGCCATCATCTCTTTGGTGATGGTAGCTGTGATTGCTGCGTCTCCATTCCCGAAAGTGGAACGCAAAGAGGATGAAAAAATCGGTGCGTGGGATACCCATAAGAAGCTGTTCAAAAACCCGATGGTGTGGGCATTCTTTTTAGGAATTTTTGCATATGTAGGATCCGAACAGGGCGTGGCTAACTGGGTTTCTGAATTTCTTAATACCTATCATGGATATGATCCGCAGACAACCGGAGCGAGCACGGTTTCCTGGTTTTGGGGTATGCTGACCGCCGGAACTTTTTTAGGCCTTGGGCTCCTCAAAATTATGGATAGTCGAAACGTCTTGAAGTTGTTTACTTTGGGTGCAATCATTAGCCTTTCGGTAGCTCTATTTGGCAGTGGAGAAGCAGCACTCTGGGCATTCCCGATGGTAGGATTTTTTGCGGCCGTGATGTGGTCCGTAATTATTTCACTGGCTTTGAACTCCGTTACAGAAGATCACGGTACATTTTCCGGAATATTGGTTTCGGGGATTGTAGGTGGTGCCGTGGTTCCGTTGATTATCGGTACACTGGGTGACGTCTTTGGTCTTCGTGCCGGGATGTTCTTCCTTTACATTACCTTCGGTTATATTTTGAGTATTGGTTTCTGGGCTGAGCCGTTGGTTAGTAATAAGACGATAGAGTTTGGGAAAGAAGGGTAGCTGTATTAATTACAGTAAGCAGTAGACAGTAGGCAATGAACAATAAATAGTAAAACAATTTTACTCCTCATTCCGGCATGAGTGTTATCTTTGTAGAATAAAATGCAAAGTAAACCCCTTCAATTTTGCTTCAAAATTTCCATATATATTTGAAGCGCTATGAAATTATTGATTGTTGAAGATAACAAGGATCTCCTTGAGAATATCCTGAAGTATTTGGAGAGAGAAGGATACAGGTGTGAAACGGCTGTCGATTACGATGAGGCGTTTGACAAGATCATGTCCTACACCTACGATGTGGTGCTTATCGATATTATGATTCCAAAAGGCGATGGATTACAAGTTCTCAGGGAGCTGAAGTCCGTAAACCCGGAAACCGGAACCATCATCATATCTGCAAAAAATTCGTTGGATGATAAAGTTTCTGGCTTAGAGCTCGGCGCCGATGATTACCTCACCAAACCTTTTCAATTGCCGGAACTATCGGCACGCATAAAAGCGGTCAATCGCCGGAATAACTTGGGCGGAAGTGAAATTGTGCGAGCCAATGAGATATCCATCAACACAAAAACACGAGAAGTTCTGGTTGAGGAAGAAATCGTAGACGTAACGCCCAAAGAGTACGATCTTCTTCTCTATTTCGCATCAAACAAAAACCGGGTGCTTTCCAAACAAAATATCGCTGAGCACTTATGGGGCGATTATGTAGATCATCTCGAAAACCTCGATTTTGTGTATCAGCATATCAAAAACCTCAGAAAAAAACTGGTTGATGCCGGCGCGAATGATTATATCGAAAGCGTATACAGTATCGGGTACAAATTTAAAGCCAACAGGTCCGGAGAATGAAACTGATTACCCGTTTTATCTTAATCTATTTGATTATTACCGTGATCGTTTTAGGGATCGGTGGCGTTTTGTCTTACTTCATAATAAAAGAGGAAGTTGACAGAGAGCTGACGTGGGAATTCATGGAACGGATTGACCGTGTTACCTATCTTTTGGAACGGGGCCGAAGGTTTCATCCTAAAAGGGATGTGGAGGGAGACCGAAATCTAATCATTCAGGAACTGGATAGGTCTGTAGAGGAGAGAGTTGAGGTGACCGATACTCTGATCTATTCTGATCGACTTGAACAAAATGAACAGAATGTAAAAGTCTCCGCCTATCGAAATATTAACGGCAACTCGTACTATATTTCCACATATGGGGCTATGATTGAGTCGGATGATATCACCGAGGCCGTTATCAAAACATTGCTGTGGATTCTTGGGCTGCAAATTATAGGTGCGATTGGAGTTGGATTTTTTGTGTCGGGCCGTTTGTTTAAACCGTTCCGCGAAACGTTGGAGAAAATCGGCAATTTCCAGCTTCATAAAAAAGAGTATGTGCCGGCGGAAAAAACAGGTGTTAAGGAGTTTAACGATCTGAATCGGTTTGTAGAGCAGATGACCCGCAAAGCCGTAACAGACTATAAAAATTTAAAAGAGTTTGCAGAGAATGCTTCCCACGAGCTTCAAACTCCGCTGGCCATCGCAAAAGGGAAGTTGGAACTGCTGTCTGAAACGAATCTTTCTGAAGAGCAATACAAGTATATCGAATCCCTCGAACGGTCCGTGAAAAAACTCTCTCGATTGAGTGAATCACTAGCGCTGCTGACTAAAATTGAGAATCATGAATTTCAAAATAATGAGAGAGTTGATCTGAGTGAATTGATCAACGAAAGCCTTGAATCTTTTACGGAGTTCATCGCTTTGAATAATCTTACAGTAGAGACGGATATCCGTGATAATGTAGAGATTAAAATGCACCCGGTTCTTGCGGATATTTTGTGGACCAACCTTTTTCAGAACGCGGTTCGCCATAATGTTGAGAATGGAAAGATCAAGATTGAATTAACGAAAGAGAAACTCAGCATATCGAATACCGGGGATGATCCTGAAGTAGATCCCGATCAACTTTTTGAACGGTTCAGAAAAGCTGAGCAAAGTTCTGAATCGATCGGGCTTGGATTGTCCATCATCAAACGGATAATTGACCAAAACAATCTCTCAATTTCATACACTTATCAAGAAGGATGGCATCGAATAGAGATTGATTTGAAATGAAATCAAAGAAAGCTCTATCTCCCTGTTTTTTAAAAAATTGTTAAACAGGAACGTAATCATCTCAGAAGCTGCTTTATTTGTGTAACTTCGTAATGAAGTATGAAAACTTGTGTCTAAAAAGCTACTCAAATTTAAAATTCTGTAAAACAGTTCGAACTTCAATTTTGCTTCAGAATTCGTACAAAATTTAAGCAGGTTCGGTCTTTAGTTTTAGAGAAATAAGAAATGACAAGATTGGACTCATGAAAAAATTAATATTCATACTTACAACACTCGTATTGATCTGGGGAGGACCTGCGGGACATATTTTTGCACAGTCTTCAAACACTGCAAACGTTGAAATTTCAGGATCTGTTGAAGACTCCGATGGATCTGCAATTCCGAATGCAACTGTAGCTTTTTACAATCAGGCAGAAACAGAAATTTTAACAGGCACATCCACAAATGAAAATGGCCGTTTCTCTCATATGGTCGAGCCCGGAAATTATGTTCTCAGTGTTTCTTACGTATCCTACCGAACGTACCGAACAAATCTTGACCTGTCAGCCGGTGAGGCGGTAGATCTTGGGGCAATTACTCTTCAAACTGAAGAGGCCGTGATGGATGAAGTAATTGTTGAGGGAGAGAGATCGTACATGCAGATGAATTTTGACAGCCGGAGCTTTAATGTGGGTCAAGATATCACAAGTCTCGGCGGATCTGCTCTGGATGTTCTTGACAACGTTCCATCACTCACAGTTGATTATGAAGGAAATGTAGCCCTGAGAGGAAACAGCGGAGTTCAGGTTTTGATTAACGGACGTCCTTCCAGCCTGGTCCGAAATGGTACAGAAGCATTAAGCAGTATTCCAGCTAATGTAATTGAAGAAGTCGAGATTATTACAAATCCATCTGCACGATATTCAGCCTCGGGAACCGGCGGAATAATAAATATTAAATTGAAGGATGATGTGACTCTTGGTTTTAACGGAAGTGTTCAGGCAAATACCGGTTATCCACAAGACCACGGATTGGGGGCAAATCTCAACTATCACAAAAATAATATCAACTGGTTTGGTAATTTTGAAATAGAGTACGAAAATGATCCCGGTTCAGGAAGTACATTCCAGAGTTTCAGCGGTGATACAACATATGCTTATAGAGAAACCAGCGAGTCGGATGAAACCGAGAAGGAAGGAAGTGCTCATTTTGGGGCTGATTTCTTCCTCCCTGCCAATCAGATAATAACGCTGTCCACAAGAATCAGCCTTGAAAATGAGATGGAAGATTCGGACGTACAATATACCGACTACGATCCGGGAGAACCGGGAGTTTATCGCAGTGTGTATGATAGCTGGGACATCTTGCAGAGAACGAACCGAAATGATGTTCAGGAAAATCGAGAAAATGATTTTGATGTTCGATTGCAATACGAAAATCGGTTTGAAGGCTCTGATCATCGGTTAACCGCCGATGCAGATTTTGAGTTTGGCCAGCAAGACGAGAATTCAAACTTAATTCAACAGATAGAGGCCGGAACAGGGAATCCCCTAAATCAGCGAACATTTTCTGATGAACGGTATCGAGAGATGAGGTTTGATACAGATTACGAAAGACCACTCGGCAATAACGGTCGGCTTGAAGCAGGTATGCGTTTAAACTTTGATTGGATGGATAACGATTATGTGATCGAAGAACAACAGAATGGCCAATGGGTTGTTCCTGATAACAATCTTGGGGTAAGCGATAATTTTACCTATTTCGAAAATGTTAATGCGGCGTACACAACCCTTTCCGGTAAAACCGGTAAATTTACCTATCAAGCCGGTGTAAGAGCGGAAAACACTCGTATCCAAACCGAATTAGACCGAACCGGTGAGGGAAGTGATCAGAACTATTTGAACCTGTTCCCAAGTGTATTTCTCTCCTATACGTTAAATGAGAAAAACTCTTTTCAAATTAGCTACAGTCGACGGATTGATCGGCCTTGGTCGCGAATGTTGCTGCCATTTACGGAAATTTCTGATACACGAAATCGGCGGATCGGTAACCCCGAACTGAAGCCGGAATTTGGAAACTCTTTCGAGCTCGGGTATTTGCGATATTGGGACACCGGATCGGTATTGAGTAGTCTCTATTATAGGCATCGAACCGAAGTTATTGAACGGGTTTCCACCATCGATGAGCAGGGAATTACCACAACGCGGCCTATAAACCTGGCAAGTGAGGATGCCTGGGGTATTGAGTTTTCTGCCGATCAGGAGCTGTTCAACAATATGCAACTTTCGGGAAGTTTAAACATTTTTCAATCTGATCGCGAGGGTGAATACAGAGATCAAATTTATACAAGTTCAACCGGGCGGGTTACAGGCCGCCTCCGAATTCGTTATAGATTTTTGGATGGTTGGAACTTCCAATCCTACCTCAACTACGAAAGTTCACAGCAAACCACGCAGGGCCGGGAAGATGGAAGTATGTTTGTGGGATCCGGCATTTCCAAAGAGTTCCTGAATCGTCGGGCAACGCTTTCACTGAATGTGAGAGATCTGTTTAATTCGCGTCAGTACGATGGAGAGATTATCAATCCAAACTCTTACACCGACAGTAACTATCAATGGTCTACCCGATCATTTAGACTCAATTTCCGATACAGCTTTGGCGGTGCCGGCGGGGGCGACGGAGGCGGAGACTACAGAGGCCGATAAGGTACTAAAAAATGATCTGATATTTAGGAATTGCAAAAGCCGTCTTGGAGAATATCCGGGACGGCTTTTTTATTTAATCAAGAGTAGGTTTTAAAAAAAGGGCCAAAGCAGCCAAAAAACGCAGAAAAAATGAGCCAATCCTCCACAGCGTTTCGCATGTATCTATAGAGGTACAACAAATTTCTAATCAGATACAGACTATACTATGAGAAACACAGTACGACTTGTGTGCTTTGCAATATTGTCAATTTTTGTGATTTCAACACTCAATTCTTGTTCAAGCAATTCTTCCAGAAGTTACAGCATTGAGGGATCTGTAACACCAACAGAGGGAGGTAGTGTAAGCCCGTCTACAGGTGAATTTGAAGAAGGGGCCGAGGTTGAGCTTAGGGCTGAGCCAAACGATACCTGGATCTTTTCGTCTTGGGAAGGAGATGTAACCGGGACAGAAAACCCTGTGGTAGTAACGGTTGAAGAAGACATGGTTTTCACAGCTTTGTTTGAGAAGCTGCAACACTCGCTTAATGTAACTGTTGACGGTGCTGGATCAGTTGAAGAAAATGTCATTCAAT
Source organism: uncultured Rhodohalobacter sp. (assembly GCA_964422985.1). Classification (GTDB taxonomy): domain Bacteria; phylum Bacteroidota; class Rhodothermia; order Balneolales; family Balneolaceae; genus Rhodohalobacter. The sequence goes on from CAYRDO010000002.1 coordinate 40,826, forward strand.
CAAAAATGGCTGATTATGAGGTTGGAACAGAAGTAGAACTGAATGCCATTGCAGATGATGGTTGGGTTTTTGTTGAATGGCAAGGAGATCTGACCGGAACTGAAAACCCGCAAACACTCAAGATGGATGCAAAGAAAAGTGTTACAGCAGTGTTTGAGCGCAAGGATTATCCCCTTACCGTTTCTACAGAGGGTCAGGGAAATGTAACTGAAGAAGTTGTTGAAAATCCGGCCAAAGATTATGCTTATGAGACTGTGGTTAAACTTACGGCAAATTCATCAGCAGGCTGGGAGTTTGCCCGCTGGGTAGGTGATCTTGAAGGAACTGAGAACCCAAAAGAGATAACTATTGATGGAGAGAAAGAAGTTAAAGCTGTTTTTGAGAGACAGGGATATGAGTTAACCGTAAATGTTACCGGTGAGGGAAATGTAAATGAGGAGTTGCTAAATGGTGGGTCAAAAAATTCATATCCGTTTGATTCAGTTGTAGAATTAACGGCCGAACCTGCTGATGGCTGGACGTTTGTTGGATGGGAAGGTGATTTGAGCGGGGGCGATAATCCGAAAGAGATTACCATGGACGATAACAAAGAAGTAACGGCTGTATTTGAACGGCGGGATTATGCATTGAATATCAATACAACCGGCAATGGTTCAGTGAATGAAGAGATCGTCTCTGAACCAAACAAAGATTATACCTATGAAACAGTTGTTAAACTTACGGCCAGTGCGGCTAATGGCTGGAACTTTGTTCGATGGGAAGGCGACCTTGAAGGCGATGACAACCCTAAGGAGATTACAGTTGATAAAGAGAAAACCGTTACGGCCGTCTTTGAAAAAGAAACCTTTGATTTGACTGTTGAAACAAATGGACAGGGATCTGTAAACGAAAAAGTGACCGGTGATGCCGGCAAAGCGAAAACTGCATATGGATTCAATACCATTGTTGAATTAACAGCGGATCCGGATGCTGGTTGGGAATTTGATGAATGGCAAGGTGACCTCTCAGGTGATGATAATCCACAAGAGATAACTATAGATGGAAATAAAAATGTCACAGCTGTTTTTAAAGAAGCTACTTACGAGATAAACATTTCAACAGACGGAGTTGGTGATATATCAATAAGTCCGGATAAAAATTCATACAGCTATGGGGAAGAAGTAGAAATTTCTGCAAATCCACACTCAAGTTGGGCATTTGGCAATTGGGAAGGTGATTTAAGCGGGAACGATAATCCCCAAACGATTACAATAGAAAGCGATATAACAGCAACAGCAGTGTTCGGAACGACTGCCTCCGTACGAACAAAAGATGTAAGTGATATGAGGATTACTTCAGTTACAGGCGGTGGTATTGTAGAAGATGATGGAGGTTTTGCAATTACTAAAAGGGGTGTCTGCTGGAGCGAGGAAGAAGATCCTGATCTCACTGACACTTGTACACAAGACGGCGATGGTCTAGGCGAATTTACGAGTGATATTACAGGATTACGTCGATCCTATCCGTACCATGTTAGAGCATACGCAACTAATAAAGCCGGTACGTCTTTCGGAAAAAATGAAGAATTTAAAGCAGGGTATATTTCACACGGTTATGTAGATGGCCTCACACCCAGTAAAGATTCTGAATTTCAGAGCAGGACGTATAGACTTGTAGAATCAAACTGGAAGAACGGAGTCAGTAAAATATGGATTGAAAAAAATCTGGGTGCTACAGGTCCGGTCAAAAACGCTTTTGACGATGATGAGGATCGCGCTGGATGGTATTTTCAGTTCAATAGAAAACAAGCTTACTATCACAATGGGAGTAGTCGGATTCCGAATAACTCGATGGAGGGTATCAATGAAGAGTCTGATTGGCAAATACAAAATGATCCATGCAGAGCTGCCTTTGGAGGTAAATGGAGAATTCCTACTGAAAGTGAATGGGGTGCTTTTAAATCGGGGACAACTTCTAATGGAGGAATGGACGATGGAAATATAGAAGATGCTTTCAATTCACTGCTTAGATTGCATGCAGCTGGAAGACTATTTTACCCATCCGGGAATGTTAATCAACGTGGTACAACTGGATACTACTGGGCAGGTGATGAGTCAACGAATAACACAAGCTATTCATTATATTTAGATCATGTAAGTGATATTAATGATAATTTAGGAAAGCCTGTTGCACTTCCAGTTCGCTGCGTAAAAGACTAAAAACTTACTTCATAATTAGACCTCAAAAAGCACAGTTGCCAATTGGTAGCTGTGCTTTTTTATTTCTTTTTTGATCCGCTCCTTTTAATGCCCATCCAAAGAAGAGAACCAAGGCCTCCGGACGTGATACCCGCTAGCATCGCCATCAACAGGGAGATTTCAAATCGTGCGTGAACATAGCTGGACAGAAGGATGGAGCTTACGAAATGAATCACTACGGCAATTACATAACCAATAGCGAAACAGCTGACCATATCACGAATTTTCAAGTTCACGATAAATCGTACAATCACGGAAGCAAAAATTCCGATTGCAACCCACAGGGCCAGAAAGCCGGGTTCGGTGAAGTCTGTTTGGCGGGCATTCGATGTCCAAAGAGGAAGGCCGGCACCAAAAGTAGAAATAAAAATCGTAACTAATCTATAATTATGTCTTGTTGATTCAAGCATATACTAATTCAAAAATTTAAAAACTATCTATAACTTTTTGTTGATTAAATTATAGGAAAACAATTAGAAAGGCTTATTCTTTTTTTAAAAGTGTATATTTTTCAATTAAAAATTTTTTTTAAATAAATAATTTTAATTTTCAACCGTTGAATTAGCTGAAAGAAAATATTATTTTTTTCTCACTTAATGATTTATTGATAAAGAGTTCTTGAAGTATTGAATGTAAAAAGTATTATTTAGCATGAATATAAAGTTTGTAAAACGTTCACAAATAAAATCAAGTAAGAGAAGAGCCTCAAAATTTAAGCCCCTCATGGATGCTCTTGATAAACTTGAACCCGGCGGACGTGCGGTTGAAGTGTCTTATAAAAATGATAAAAGTGTGAATTCAATGAGAACAGCCGTATATCAATACAATCAAGAGAACAACGTAAAAATCAAAAGTGGCAAAGATGCCACCAACAAAAAAATCTATTTTTACAGAGAAAAATAGATTTATTCTTATATAAATTTTTCAATATTAAAATTGAAATTTTATATAATCTTTTCAAATAGTATTCCCTGTGAAATCGAAAGACGAATCGGATGATCAATTTTTCGAGATCGCACGGATGGCGTAGCAAGTGCAACCTCCCACCTCTCCGGATCAGTAATAGGTAAATCAAGATTGGTTAGAGTAATTTGTCTCGATTGCCCCTCCATATTTGCAAGAAATACAATCTCTTTCCCGGTTTCCATATTTCTTCGATATCCATAATAGATTACTGCGCCTTCTACAGGTTCCCTGAACTTCAGGAAATCATCTGATTTGAAATTCTCGTTAAGCCACGAGTTATTCAACCGATACTGACGCGTCTGCAAATTAAAGTCCGACTTTTTGGAATCCATATAATCGGCCTGCATATCTGCATTGCAGTATTCGTACATATCTCCCATCCAGGCCTGAGCATATTCATTTAGCTTCTCTAGCGTCCACTCTTTTGGATTAAAAGCTGGTTCGGTTTGATTGATCAGATCGACAATATTTTCCGGGTTGTAGTCTGTAATCTTAACAAAATTCAGAAGAGATTTTGCAAACCGACGGAGATCCTCAAGATTTCTGAATCCAAGATTCTTTAGTTTTTTGAAGAAACGCGAGTTTCTATATTCCACATCTGTAATTTGCCACTCCGTAAAGTATGCTTCCTCAGCGGCAATTTTAATCGCAAATTTTGTGTCTGTATTTCTGAAAAAGCTCCAGGGTGTATTTCCAAGCGCCTGCACAAAATCCATGGGTACTCCCGGCAGAAAAGCATTCATCAACAATGTAGTAGAAGGATTGTTGTATGCATTGATCATTACCATTTTCAGGGAGTTGCCAAGCAAAAAGTTGACATTCACCGTTTTTGGATCGGCCTGGATTCCCCGGCGCATCGTATCGTGATTGGCATACCCGCTAATCCATTTCTCTCCATAATCAAAATGCTCTTTAATTCGCCACCATTTTGATACCCAGTAGGTGTAATCGTAAGGAGTATTGTAGGCAAAAATCATAGGCGACCACTGGAACGGATGTTTCTGCTTTTCCGTAATCACTCGATATGTACAGGCGAGCTCCCAATCGGTTCGGGGCCACGGCCGGCCATCTTCAAAAATCATCCAGGGTTTATACTCAACCCCGGCTACATTTTGTTCAACGTTGCTCATCTCTTTCAGAAATTCATCGTCGTAATAGACTTCATCCTGCTCTTCAACGTAGTATTTGAAATCGTGGGCACTATCTACACGAATTCCGTCAAAACCCCAGTTCATTTTACGTCGCTGCATTTCGAGGATCATTGCGCGGAGCAGCGGATGTTTAAAATCCAGGTTTTGGCCATAAATATTGGGGCCGGCAAAACACTCTGCAGGAAGAAGTTCTAATGCCTGGTTATCCGCATGCCCATACACCACATCCAGTATAACTTTTATAGGTCCGGTTGGAAACGTGTGAAGAGTTTCAATCAGCTCCAACAGTTCATGAGGTCGGCCGGTGGACAGAATGGATGGGTTCACGGCTGCGCACCCAAAAATAACCACATCATATCCCCAGTTCATTACATTGGGTTTGCGCAGGTGCAATGTAATTTCTGAACCGTTCTCATCAGGCGTTTGAATTGGATTCCAAAATGCATGCTCTTCCGGATGTTCAATAACGGGATCAACCGGCATGAGTTCAACAGCATCAAATCCAATCAGATTTTTTTCGTCAGGAGAAAGGTCTTCGTTGTTCTCTATGGCGGCTGCAATCTGTTGATATCGCTTAGCAAGCGAATTAAGGCTCCCGTCCATGGTTGCGGTGCCGGTGTGAATCTCAAGCATGTTTGTGGACGGCTCAACCCGATTGCTTTCCAAGTTAGAAAAGCTTGCTAACAGATCTTCAAAATAGTTGAGGTCTTTTCGATCGGCGAGCACTTTTTCAATGTCGTAGACTTCGGCCGGCGCATGAATTCCATAAGGCATCGACCACGCCATAGGATCTCGAATCACGGTTTCCTCACCCTCTTCATCTTGAAGTATAAACTGGTAAAAAGCACCAAATTTTTCCCGATTTCCGGTTGGCAGATCATCCATCACAACCAGTGCAAATTCATGTACAAGGGTAGTCTCAAGCCGGTAATAGGTTACATTACAGTGTTGCTCGGGTTTGTCAAAAATCAGATCGATGGATGGAACATAGAACTCAATAAAAACTTTTTCTGATTCCTTGATTTTTGGATGCCACAACAGAAATCGTGTTTCTGATTCCTCCACATGAGCGCCCAAATGCTGGGCGATAAATTCGGCATTGGCGGAGGTGACCCCTTTCCTTGTTTTTTGGTGAATCCGTTGTGAGAATTCGTGAGTTTTGTCTTGGTTGATGGAGATATTCATGTCTTAAGCCAGTTACATCTGTTGGTAGACCCTATAAAGAATAAAGCAGATTTCGGGATAAATATATAGATAAAAATAATAAACGAATTGAGCGCGCTATGAAAGAGTATCTTTTTTGATTCCTGCCCACTCAAGATAACGATTTCGAACATTACTAATATGTTCATCAATTGTTGCAAGTTTCCAGTCTGATGTGTCAATTGCCGGAAAAATATGAGCGGTACACGTGCCGGCTTTTGTAATCAAAAAATCTTCATTACTCAGCTCGCGATTTCCTTCAAAATAGATCGGTACGATGGGATATTGAAGATCCATCGCCATTCGGAAGGGTCCTTTTTTGAAAGGGCCAATCACGCCGGGATGTTTACGTGATCCCTCCGGGGCGAGCATCACCGAAAGATTATTTTTACAAATTCTTTCAACGTTTTTCTTGAGCGTTTGAATTGCCTTTTCAGACCTCTCCCGACGTATAAACACCTGTCCTGTTAAGCGCCCTAAAATGAAAAAAATGGGATTGTACTGCAATTGCCATTTCGCCACAAATCGTACCCGAGGCAAACCTAACGCGAGGATTGTTAAGATATCAAGCGTAGAGCTGTGGTTAACAATATAAACTGCGGGAGCGGGAATCGGGTCAACATGCTTTTTAATTCTGAAATCAATTCCGGCCACTTTCAAAACAGGAATGGCAACGGCCGGCGCAATTTTTTCGACAACAAAGTTGGTCATTTTACCCATCGAGACGATCAGCAAAAGTAGTATGATAGGCGTAAAAACAATCAACAGAATAAAGAAGAGTATGATAGATAAAGCACTCCGCAAATATTCCGTCCAGGTGAATGTCTGTTTGATAGCCATGTTGCAATTCGTCTCAGTTCCGGGCAGTTTAATATAGTACGAATGAGGAGGAATTAAACAGCGCTTCTTTATCTGAAAGCATCTTCAAAGTGAGAAATTTCTGGTTCCTCGCCCTGTTTTTGAACGATTGCAATCACATCAAACCGAACCATTGCTGTTTCCATTTTTCGTTCATACACCCACGCCTCAGCAGCTTTTTTTATGTTTTTCTCTTTTGCTGGTGTGATGTGTTCCTCGGGTCTGCCAAAATAGGTGCCGCTTCGCCATTTCACTTCCGTAAAGATGATGAATTGACCGTCGGTAGCTACAATATCAACCTCGGCTTTTTCAAAAAAATAATTCCGATCGATGATCATCCAGCCTTTCGATTCGAGATATTCCGCAGCTAAATTTTCACCTTCATCCCCGATTTTCCGGTGACTTTTACTCATACTCCTATTCTTGAACCGGCTTATTCCCTTTCAGTGATTGATGGGCTTCTGCCAGTTTTACCAAGTGTTTTAGAAAAGTCAGATTCTTTTTGTTGATGTAAGGGAGCAGCGCTTTTGTAAAACGATCGAACATTTCGAGGAATTCAACAAAATTTTCGAGCCTTTCTTTAAACTCGGCCTCGCGCGGTTCCTCGGTGCTGTCTTCCTCAAACATTTCCAGGGTTTCTGACAGACTTTGCTGAATCGGTTCAATTTCCCGCTGATGACGCTCCCGAATCAAAATAGCTACAATGTTCCAAACATCCTTTTCGGCTGTGTAGAAATCGCGTCTTTCTCCCTTAAAATGAACTTTTTGTACAAGTTGCCAGTGGAGCAGGCTGCGCAGATTCATATTGGCATTTCCCCGGCTGATGCTTAGCTGCTTCATTATTGCATCGGTATCCAGGGGATCGCTTTCTGCGTAAAGCAATGCGTGAATCTGCGCCATGGTTTTGTTGATTCCCCAGGCAGAGGCCATCTCTCCCCAAAGAAGCACAAACTGATCAATAGCCTGTTGGTGAGATTCGGATTTTGGAGAATCGTTTTCCTGCACAGTTAATCCTTGGACTCTTTAGTATCCTTTTTGGCTGATGGTTCTTTTGATTCAGCCTTTTCTGTAGATTCAGACGCTGGAGGGGTTGAACCATTAGTTTTTTGACCACCATTTTTGTAATCGGTAACGTACCAACCGGTGCCCTTGTAAACAACGCCTCCCCCGCCGGAAATAATTCGTTTTACCGGCTGACCTGTGGTAGGGCATTCCTCAAGCGGATCATCATTTATGCTTTGTGTGATTTCAAAAGTGGATCCGTCTTCTCGTTTGTATTCGTATGTAGGCATAACTAAACTCTATTATTCTAAAAATTACGTCACTATATAAGCAGAAAATGTGCCAAAGTTGATTGTCTGATCAACATGACAGCTTTGCAAAATAGCCTCTAAAGATAGTAACGTTACGACAAAGAGGACAGTCCATTGCTAATCCGGACCATCGCTTCCTCAAGGTCATCCATCGAAGCAGCGTAACTGAGCCGAATTCCGCCCGGTTCCCCAAAGGCATCTCCCGGTACTGTTGCAACTCCGAACTCTTCCAGCAGGTAGATCGACAAATCGGTCGTGTTTTCTATTTTATTCCCTTCAGGAGTTGATTTCCCTAAAAAGCTGTGAACATCCGGAAATACATAGAACGCCCCGGAAGGTGTAAAACACTCCACACCCTCAATGGCACGCAAGGCTTTTACGATGTAATCCCTTCGCTCTTTAAACGCTTTTTTCATTTCCTGAACAGGTTTCATGGTTCCTGTGTAAGCGGCCAATCCGGCTTTTTGTGAGATGGATGAAGGTGCCGATGTTTCCTGGCTCTGAATTTTAGCCACGGCGTCGGCAATTGGTTTTGGCCCGGCCATGTAGCCAAGGCGCCAGCCGGTCATGGCAAATCCTTTTGAAAACCCATTAATCACAACTGTTCGTTCTTTGAGGTGTGGAGCTGCATTTAAAATGCTTACATGATCACCCTCAAAAACGATGTACTCATAAATTTCATCTGAAAGAATCAAAACATCGGGATAATTATCCAAAACGGCAGCCAATTCTTTCAACTCATCTTTGGTATAGCATGCTCCGGTAGGATTCGATGGCGAGCATAAAATAATCGCCTTCGTTTTGTCCGTTAGTGATTCCTCAAGCTGTTCTGGTGTCAGTTTGTAATTGTTAGAAAAGAGCGTGTTCACCACAACCGGTGTTCCCTCTGCAAGCTTTACCATTTCCGGGTACGACACCCAGTATGGTGCCGGTATAATTACTTCATCACCTTCATCGATGGTAGCCAACAGTGTAAACCCTACGGACTGTTTCGCGCCATTGGAAAGCACAATCTGGTTGGCAGGAATATCAATACTGTTGTCTCGCTTCAGTTTGTCGCTGATCGCCTCCCGAAGTTCCGGCATTCCGGTATTCATGGTATAGCCGTGAAATCCTTCTGTGATTGCATCGATAGCAGCGTTACAAATATGAGCAGGAGTTTTAAAATCTGGCTCACCTGCACTTAATGAAATGATAGACTTTCCTTCCCGCGCAAGTTCTTTTGCCCTGCCCGAGACTTTCATGGTTTGCGATGGTGATACGTTTTGAGCTCTTTTTGAGATCATGCTTATGGTTTTAAGTTTTTCCGAATGTTACCAACCTGAAAGTTACCAAAAGGAAAACCGGAATTCAGCATTTTCTAACCTGAATTCTATTATATTTTGAGAACATTTTCTTCACTTCATTTTTTTCTCCATACATGATCTCTCCATACCACATATTAAATGGTGATGCTTTAAAAGAGCAATTTCCCAATCGAATTGCCGGTGAGATTATCGTTTGCCGTGAATGCCTTGTGGACGGCCCGGTGGAGGGAGAGACGTTGGACGATCTGTTTGAAACACGAGCTAATTTCATCGCTGAGAGTTATGATGGATTTACGAAGGAAGAATATTATGAAAATGCCGTTCTGCAATTCCATCTCATTCAAGGTATTCCGTCCCATTCTGAGATAAATTTATGGTTTGAAGACGATCTTTTTTGCCAGGTAAATTTTTGGTTCGTCTGTAGTTTGTTGGAAGATAATTCCGAAGATTGCACTATCAACTTGGTGCGGCCTGCAGAACCTTACCCATACAATTTTGGGAAGTTGAAAGAGCCGGAATTGGTTAAACTTTATGATGAGAGAAAACCACTCAAAGAGATTAGCAGGCTGGCTGATCTTTGGAGGCATTATCAAAAAGGAAAAACGGATGAGATGCTGGAGGACAGTAAAGAATTAGCGGAAGACCTTCAGTTTTTGCGACCGGCCATTCAAGCTCATGTTGACAGACTTCCGACAGATGGAAATCCGGGACGGACGATTCAAACTCTCAAAGAGATCAAAGAAGAGCTAAAAACAGATGATTTTGGAACAATCTTCAGGGAGTTTAGCAAAAGAGAAGCAATTTATGGTTTTGGAGATTTGCAGGTGATACGGCTTTTGGGTGAACTGAATGACTGATCACCACTTAATCATGATTATACTTTTCCTTCAAAGCTTTTGCCACATGATCGGGTACGAAACTACTCAAATCGCCATTCCAGGCGGCCACCTCTTTTACAATGGTGGCTGAGATAAAGGTAAGTTGTTCATCCGGCATCAAAAATAGGGTATCAATTTCGGGAGCGAGGCGGCGATTGGTGAGCGCCATTCGGAATTCGTACTCAAAGTCAGAAATCTGACGAACACCCCGCAGCAAGACATTCACGTTTTTCTTTCTCGCAAAGTCGATCAACAATCCTGTAAATTGTTCAATCTCCACTTTATCTGCCCACTCTTTGTCTTTAATGGCTTCGCGGATCAACTCAACCCGTTCTTCTCCTGAAAACACAGCTTTTTTCTTATTGTTCACCGCTACAGTTACAATCACTTTTTCGAACATTTGAACGGCTCGCTGAAGAATGTCGAGATGACCGTTAGTTAGCGGATCAAAAGAACCGGGGTAAATAGCTGTATGATTCATTGTTTTATTCGCTGAGGATTAGTGATAAACAAACCTAAAATAGTAATCTTTCGACTTCATACCAGTTGATAGTTGTTTCAACTAACCGGGTCAGCTAACAAAAGACTAATTAAAAATCTTCATCATCTAACTTGAAGATAGCAATCACAGTTCGGCCGTAAGGTTTGGAGAACACACAATGCTCATGCGGCTCAAAATCATTGGTTTTATCATGCTCTAGAATAAACCATCCACCCGGATTCAGCCAATTGCCTGAGAGAACAGTTTCAACCAACCCGGGAAAATCGTAATAATCGTATGGAGGGTCTGCAAAGATAAAATCGAATCCGCCGGGATTGGTTTCCAGGAACATCTCCACATCCATTGTATATGTTCGAATTTGATCTTCAATCCCCAATTGGGACCCCATTTTTTCGATATGCTTGATATGGTCGGATTCAAGATCAACAAAAACGCAAGATTCTGCTCCCCGGGAAATGGCTTCGAGCCCCAAACTGCCGGATCCGGCAAATAGATCTAACACGCGGGTTCCATCGAAATAGGTTCGTGCGTCAATGACTGAGAAGAGGGCTTCTTTGGCACGATCGGAGGTGGGACGCAGTAATCCGGTTTTAGGAACCGGAATATTTCTGCCTTTAAATTTACCCGTTATAATTCTCATGAATCTCGGTTTTTTCCAAATCTCTGTTTAAGCTCATCAATATTGCGGGAAATGCACTTTCAAGTCTGAAACCATATGTTTTCTCATCTGCATCGACATTCATCTCCTTCAACGTATTCATCGTGATGATTTCCCCGTGGTGATACCAATAGGATTGCAGGATATCTGTTACCTGACTGCTAAAATATCCATACACGTATGTTTTATCATGAATGCCATTCATCCAGGATAAATTCCCTTCGTACAGATTCCAGAGATATGGAAGATCTGAAAAGTTATCGTACTCAATATTTGTGCATCCGCGAAGCTTGCCAAGAATAAAAGAGGTGATTGAAATATAGTTCTTCTGGCAATGAATCATTAAGAAAGACTCATTTCTGTCTGTGTGCAATTGCCAGTCCATCGCAATTTCAAAATCTGTGACGATATCAACAGTGCCGAACGATTCCAGCAGATAGTTGAATCCCCGCAGGGTTTGCGTATCTCTTAACAACAACAGGCGATAATCAGAATTGCTGACAGGATGCCAAACCGCCTGTATATTTTGGCGATCACTTCCCTGCATCAATAGGTGAATATGTGCTTCACGCTCGGAAGCATCTTCATATACTGCTCGGGGTACAATTGTCCAGCATTCTTCAGTAGCAGGAGCTAAAATTTTTGCGGTAGAGCATTGAAACTCCTGCTTAAGTTCATCGATCGAATTTTTGAGGGCCGGGAAGCCGGAAGAGTTGCCCGTAATGATGGTTTCTTCAATATCAAAACTGAAGTCAATGCTGCCAATGCGGGCTAAATGGGCGTCTTGTCCGGGAGTATTTACAGAATAAAAGAGGTGGTTATCTGTATAGCATACGCCTAAACAAGAACCGCCGTGTTCCATATTAGTTCCAGTTTGGCGCGTTCAACAACGTAGTACGTTCCAGGTCACCAATAACATCTTCAGAGTTGGGATTCTCTAACAGATATAATTCAGGGTTGATCGTATCGTTGAGTGTATATTCGAAACGAACATGCGGTGGGCGCGGCGAATAAACAATGGAATCAGGACTGTAAGTGGAAGGCTCCATAAAAGAAAAGAGGGTATCTCCGCGAGCTACCATTAGTGAATCTGTTTTGAGGAAGGTAACCAGGCTATCCAAACCACCTTCGGTTGGAGGGAAATTTCCACGTCTGTTATTGTACTGAACAAGAGCATCTCGTACTCTTTCCATCCTATGTCGTTCTCGCTCAACCATTGCTTCTTCTTCAAGTACTTGTTGATAGGGATCTACAATAGATCGATATAAAAACCAAGATAGAACTACAATAACAATAGCTAATACAATGGTTATAATGTTGTTTCGAGTTTTTAAATCCATGTGAAAAAAATGTATTGGTTTGCGATAACGTAAATGAAATTTGGAAGAAACAAAATAAATGCAGACTGCATGATATGCAACTTTCTAATCGCTTGAGCGCAAAAGTTTACATTCATTTCGCTGTTTTTTCTTCTTTCGGTAAAAGTAACGATAAAATTTCAATGAAGAAGCTTTGAAGTCCCCGTTTTTGAAATTTTTTATAATAATCGATATTCAACTTATTTCTTTCCAAAATCTGTAAGTCAAAATGGGTGCCATACAGAGTTTCAAGCTCCTCTATGGATACACTAAATGGCGGACCGGGCATTTCATCTTGCCTGTAGTAAAAAATGTGTTGAAGGATTCGTGTATTGTCGGAGATCAGAGTAAGGATTTTTGCGGCGTACTCTCTTCTTGTGTCGGCGGGTAAGGCTACCAAGGAAGCTCTGTCATAAATCAAATCAAAGGAAGGAAGTTTATGCTTTGGCAACTTAAAAAAATCTCCATTCCAGATTTCAATATTTCTTGCACGGTGGATGGTAAAATCCGCGAATGAAGAAATTTTCGCATCCAGAGAGTTCTCTTTGAAAAACTGGTCAACCGCTACATCAGAGATCTCCACGCCTACAACATGATCGCAATGCTGCGACAGCCAAATGAGATCTTTACTTTTTCCGCAGAGCGGAACAAAAACAGTGGAATTGTTATTAACATTTATCGAATTCCAATAGGTCTCCAGGCCGGGATACCCATTTTCCATATGAAACCCGATGTTTCCTTTTCGCCATTTACTGCGCCAATAACTCAATTCCATAACAAATGAGATTTGATACTTTTTTTACGACCTTTCGTTCACTAAATCTTCAATATAAAAAAAGGTGAAATATGGAATCCGCTTTACAATGGGAAGTTGTTGGGAAAGTTGCTTTTGCCATTTTTTTAGGAGGGCTGATAGGAATTGAGCGCGAATGGGCAGCGAAGCCGGCCGGGTTTCGTACTCACATGTTAATTGCCGGTGCATCTACCTTGTTCGTAATTCTCGGTGATATTATGATTCACCAATTTGCTCAAACCGCTGTGCCCGATACACTTCAAACCGACCCAATTCGTATTATGGAGGCAATCATTACGGGGATCAGTTTCCTGGGTGCAGGTACCATTATCTTCAGAGATCAGATAAATACAGTTGAAGGACTAACTACCGCAGCGTCAATTTTATTTGTATCGGGTATTGGAATAGCTGTCGCGCTGGGTCTTTATCTGCTCTCTTTTGTATTAACAGCCATGGTAATATTGATATTATTGGTACTTGGATTTGTACAAAACAAAATTGAGGGATATTCTCCGGATTCACCAAATAAAAATAATCAGCAGTAAACAGGCATCGGTTGAATCGTAAGATACTCCGCCTCGCAATTCCGAATATTATAAGCAACCTTTCAGTTCCGCTTCTTGGAGCTGTAGATACCGCTTTGGTCGGCCATCTTGAAGAGGTTTACTACCTGGGAGCCTTGGCAGTTGGGAGCGTTATCTTCAATTTTATTTTTTGGGGATTTGGATTTCTGAGAATGGGCACAACCGGCCTGACGGCCCAGGAATACGGCAGGAGAGATCGTGTTAAAATGATGATGATCCTCGCGCGTGTCCAGTTTTTAGCACTAATGATTGGAATTGCTATCGTTTTGCTTCAGTCGCCCATCGCTTCATTTAGCCTTTGGATGATAGACAGCACTCGCGAAGTTGCCGAATACACACGCGTCTATTTTGATATTCGAATTTATACGGCACCGGCAGTATTGGCGCTTTATGGAATCAATGGATGGTTTTTGGGGATGCAAAATGCAAAATACCCGATGATTATCACCATTGTGATGAACCTGTTAAATATCGTGTTCAATGTATGGTTTATCTACGGATTTGGGATGCATGTGAACGGAGTTGCTTACGGAACGTTAGTTTCAACATATCTGGCTTTCTTCCTTGGGCTATTTTTATTAATTAAAAGATATAAGAAGTATTTACAGCACTATAGGCAGGAACTGTTATTGAATGTTGCTGAGCTCCGAAAATATTTTTCAGTCAATAAAGATATTTTTATCCGGACGCTCTGCCTCATTTTTACTTTTTCATTTTTTACGGCTGTTTCAGCTCAGCAGGGTGATTTAATACTGGCGGTAAATACCATTCTGCTTCAACTTTGGTTTATTGTTTCATACGGAATTGATGGATTTGCCTACGCAGCCGAAAGTCTTGTGGGCCGGTTCAAGGGAAGTTTGGAGCAAAATAAACTTGCCAGGGCAGTATGGTACAATGTTGGTTGGGGCTTGTTTTTAGGGGTGATGGGTACACTGGCTTACGCTCTTTTTGGCAATCAAATTCTGTACATTTTCACAGATAAGACAGACGTTATTTCTGTAGCAAAATCGGTTTTATTCTGGACAGTTCTCGCGCCGATCGTATCCAGCTTCTGTTATATTTTTGATGGTGTTTACATTGGTGCTACAGAAACCACAACCATGCGAAACACCATGATTCTGGCCACCTTCCTTATTTTCTTACCAACTTACTATGCGGGAACAGCCCTGTTTGGAAAACATGGTTTATGGTTGGCTATGGTACTTTTTATGATAACGAGAGGAGCAGCACTAGGTATTTATCTTCCAAAAACTGTATTAAAAACATAAACTTACCTGAACATTTTCTTTCCAATTATAGAATAATGTGGTAAAATTAAGTTTGAAAACGTTACCAGTGGAATAGTAAAAATGGTAAAAACAAAGAAAGTGCTGCTGATGCGGCACGCCAAGTCGTCTTGGGATAATCCGGGACTGCGGGATTTTGATAGACCTCTAAATAAGAGGGGGAAAAGAGATGCACCCAAAATGGGACAACATTTAAAAGAGTTGAAAATCGTACCCGATCAAATTTTCAGCTCTCCGGCGGAACGAGCAAAATCGACGATCTTGAAAGTCATTAATGAATTAGATTTGCCGGTAAGCAAAATTGTTTGGGATGAAAATCTCTATTTCAATGGAGCTCAATCATATATAAATGCCATTCGAAACGCTGATGACAGTTCAGAAGTCATAATGACTGTTGGCCATAATCCTATGATTGAGGATGCCGTTTCCACACTATCGGGACATACCGCAAAAAAGAGTATAAAAACAGCTACAATCGCCTGTTTTGAGTTCGAAGTAAACTCATGGAAAGAGGTGCAGTTTAGTCCCAAGTCTCTTCAATGGATTCGGTGGCCAAAAGACCTTGTATAATTCTCTATAAAAATTATCGGGATTATTCATTGAATGAATAATAAAATCTCTCCCCAAAAAATTTTTATATTCCGGTATCATAATCCAAAAAAGAATTAACCTATGATCTACAAACAGAAATTCTATTACCTCACCAAAACACCATTAAGTGCCGAAGGCCCCGAAGACGTAGAAATTATTGATCGGGCAGATGAGAGCAACCAGTTTCCGGATCTTTTCCAGGAGTATGAGGAGCTTCGTTCTCACGCATTTAACGAGGATAAACTATATAGCATCGTTCGGGCTGATGATATTTACGACCTTGTTCGAACCGGTACTGAGAATGAGGCAAAAGAATTGGCTTTTGAAAATGCAGAATCAGACATTATCACCAATTTGCAGCACCGTGTAGCTCAAAAAAATGATAAAGATGCTGCTGCAATTCTGAAGGAAGTTCACCAGATTGAGGAGTGATACAGAACGTATCATTCCCTGCAGTTTAGAGACCCTTTTTTAATCTCCCTCAAATCGAGTGGCAAGTACAGTTATATCATCGGATTGAGGGGCAGTACCAGCAAACTTCATCACTTCCAGAAATAATCCTTTTACTAACGGATTGAGCTCTTTATCGGCTGATTTTTCGAGATATTTGATCAGTCGTTCTTCATCAAAGAAGCCGCCGCTGTCATTTTCCGCCTCGGTGACTCCATCCGTAAAGGTGACAATAGAATCGCCGGGTTCAAGCAGGATGGTTGACATGTCGTACTCCGCGTTCTCAAACTTTCCTAAAAGCAAACCGCCTACATCGCTCATCTCTTTTACGGTTCCATCTTTTGAAACCAAGTACGGTAAATTATGCCCCCCATTGCAGTAACTAAGCTCTCCTGTTTTCAGGTCGATGATTCCATAAAAAACCGTCACAAACGTTGTGATATCACTTTCGGGTATCAGCATATTGTTAACCTTAGTGATACATTCTGCCGGATTTAATACTTCCGATCCGATCGATTTCAACATCGTGCGACAAACAGCCATATAAATAGAAGCAGGCATTCCTTTCCCGGAAACATCCCCGATGAAAAACACGAGTTTATCGTCATCAACTTTAAAGAAATCGTAAAAATCGCCACCTACGTGTTTAGCAGCAATCATGTGGGCGTAAACATCAAATCGTCCATCATCTTGATAAACCGGGAAGTCTTGTTTGAGAATTTTTTGCTGAATGCGTGCAGCCATATCCAGATCGTAATTCAGAGAGCTAAGCTGCTCTTCCATCACTTTAGACTGCTGAATGCGCGAAATTTCTTTGAGAGTTTTCTCAATTGTAGTTTCAAGATCGTTAAAATCGATGGGTTTGGTTACAAAATCGTACGCCCCGCGATTCATAGCTGTGCGAATATTTTCCATATCACCGTAGGCGGAAACCATGATCGCTTTCAAGTCATTGCGCTGTAAATCCTTCAATTCATTCAGAAGTGTAAGTCCGTCCATTTTGGGCATGTTGATATCGCTTAGGATCAACGAGATTTCCCCGTTTTCAGAGATTTTATCCAAGGCATCCCGGCCATTTTCCGCAAACAGAAATTCGTACTCTTTGGATCGGACTTTATGCCTGAATTTTTGCATCATCAGCATTTGCAGATCCGGCTCGTCATCGACTACCAGAATTTTTCGACCAGAATTACTCATCTTCACTACCTTTTTTCATTGTTCAACATGTTATAGATTTCAGATCGCAATGACTCGAAGTCAATTGGTTTCGTAAAAAATTCCTTGGCTCCGGATTCAATCGCCTTATTATAATTTTCATCGTCCCCATAGGCCGATATCATACTCACATTAATTTCCGGATATTCCGATTTTATCTTTTCCAGCAGTTCAATTCCCGTCATCCCGGGCATGTTGATATCAGAAAACACATAGACCACATCAGGCGGATTGGAACTGTTCAAAACGGAAAGAGCTTCATTACCCGAAAAAGCAAAAACAAGCTCAATTTCGCCCCTCCGAATCTCTTTCCGAAACTTTTGTCTGAACAGCATTTCTATATCTTTTTCATCATCAACTACTAAAAATTTCATGGTTTATGAACTATTTTTTTGATAGGGAATAGTCACCAAGAAACGTGTAAATGCATTTGGTTCAGTTTGAATATCAATGTGCCCCCCGTGCCCCTTTACAATATCATTCGTGATGGAAAGTCCCAAGCCGGTCCCTTCTTTCCCCTTTTTGGTTGTAAAAAACGGTTGTAAAATTTTGTCTTTCAGTTCAGCTGGGATACCGGGTCCGTTATCCTCAATTTTAATTTTCAGAAATTTGTCGTTGTGTTCTGTTACGACTATTAACTTTGGAGTGTATTTGTCACCTTTGTTGTTTTCAGCATGTTGAAGCTTTTCACGCATGGCATCGAATGCGTTATTACACAAGTTCAAAATTACCCGGCTGAAATCTTCTGCAATTAAAGGAATTTCCTTCGCATTTTCATCTAAATTGAGGTCAATATCTACATTTATTGGATTTTTGCTAGCCCGCATTCCATGAAAAGCAAGGTTC
>CAYRDO010000003.1:0-37932 GCA_964422985.1 uncultured Rhodohalobacter sp.
GTTCACTCTTCCTTTACAACATATGAGCCGAGAAAGAACTCGACAGCCGAAATTAATAGCTATTTATTCACCGCATCTCGATCTAAAAACTCTTCATAAAGCTGATCGTGCCGGCTGGTCATTGGGATTTTGTAACCGTCGATGAAGACGTGCTCAATCTGAGTGGTCGCTTCAAAAGGATCGCCATCAGAAATAAAGAGATTGGCTTTTTTACCCTCTTCAATGCTGCCCAGCTGATCACCAACACCAAACACTTCGGCAGGGTTGATGGTTACTGCCTTCAACGCTTCCTCTTTTTCCATTCCATATGTGGCGGCGTATCCGGCGTGGAAACCAACATTTCGAACATTTTCGACTCCCCCACCGGTTGAGATTATTACTTTCACACCGACTTCGGCCATTTTTCCGGCATTTTGATACGGACGCTGGTAATTGTCATACTCACGCGTAATGGTGTACAGGCTGGATGCAATCACCGGAATATCAGCGTCGGCTAATTCATCGGCCACTCGCCAACCTTCAGAAACGCCTGCGAAGATGAAGTTGATATCCTCTTTTTCGTTGGCCCACTCAAGCGCATTTTTGATGTTTTTTTCACGGTTCACAGAAATAATGACCGGAACATCTCCCGCAATAACCTCGCGCATCGCCTCCATTTTAATGTTCTTGTCCGGTTGCGATCTGTTTTCCGGATCAAGCTCATAATGCTTCATCATCCCATCATAAAACACCGCCTGTTTCCAGAAATCGTTTAGTTCTTTCAGATCTTTCTCATACTCCTTCTGAACCTCTTCATCGGACCTACCATCCCATGATCCGCCTTTCATCGCACTCGGCCATTCGATGTGAAGTCCGGCCGATTGTTTCACAGCCATGTCACTTGGAGTATATCCCCAAAGATCGATCAGCGTGGCTTTTCCAGCAATAACTCCCGATGCCGGAATTGAGACTACATTCGTAATCCCATTTACGCGGGTAACTGGAATTGAAACGGAATTTGGGTTTACAGCCGTAAAGGCCATCATATGAGGATTAAATTCACCGACTTCAGCATAATCCTGGGTTAAATCGACTGAGGCGACTTCCTCAAGTCCTAATCGGGTATTCGCGTCAATAAAACCCGGGTATACATGCTTGCCGGATGCATCAATTACTTCGTAATCATTTGGAATCCTTGCATTCTCACCGACCAAAGAAACAGTGTGATCGTCAATCAAAACAATACCGCCTTCAATCGTCCCATTCGTTACGGTGTGAATGGTGGCATTCGTGATTGCAAATTTCCCGAATCCGGGTTTCTCTGGAATCTGGGCAAAGAGCAATTGCGCGCCCAGACATATAATTGTAATCGTTAATAAAACTGGCTTTTTCATAAAACTGGTTATTTGCTATGATTGTGGAATTCCTGATGAAGTGCCTGTCGGTTTTCTTGTGAATCAAAAAGCATAAATACGTCTTGCATACAGGCATCGGCGTCTCTACCATCCGAGTGCTGATAAGCTCTGGATTGAGTATCATCGTAATTTTCTGTGGCGCTGATGGCACGATCCAATCTCATATCATCGGCATCGTTTTCGCGATCAAAGTAAACCACACCGTCGATAAGCGTCATTTCATTCACGCTGTAAATACTGAGCGGATGACCATTCCAGATCGTAATATCGGCATGTTTTCCCTCCTCGATGGACCCAACGTAATCATCTATTCCAAGCTGAATAGCCGGATTTAATGTGACCATTCTCAGTGCATCATTTTCTGATGTACTTCCGTAGCGGATCGTCTTGGCCGCTTCGTGATTCAGGTGACGAATCAGTTCATCATCATCCGAATTGATACTCACCACAACACCATTTTCATTCAGGATAGATGCGTTGTAGGCTGTACTGTAATACACTTCAAATTTGTACGCCCACCAATCGGCAAAAACGGAAGCATGTGCCCCTTTTTGAGCCAACTCGGGTGCAACCTTAAACGCTTCGTTAGCATGCTGGAAAGTGTAATTTTCTACTCCGTAATCATCAAAAATTCGAGTCAGCATCAGAATTTCATCAGCCCGGTAAGAGTGGCAATGAACGAGAATGTTTCCATCAATAATATCGGCAATTACTTCCAGTTTCAGATTTTTAGCGACCGGTATTGGAGGTGTTCCCTCCCCTGTCTGATCGTACTCTTCCTTGGCTTCAAGGTATTCCGTCCGATTTCTTCGATAATCGATGGCTGCATCAAAGTATTCCCGAATCACCATCTCCACGCCCATTCGTGTACTTGGATGAATGCCCGAACCTGATCCATGTACCCGCATCGGATTTTCACCCAATGCAAATTTTACGGTTTGAGGCGCATCCTCAAAAATCAATCCATGCTGATCTTGTCCGTATCGCAATTTCAGTGTGGCATTTCGTCCGCCGATCACATTCGCAGAGCCGTGCATCAGATTGATGGATGTGATTCCACCGGCGAGTGCCGCATAAATAGCCACATTATTCGGATCGATCGATTCTTTCATGGTCACTTGAGGAGTGGCAGGAGCGGTTCCCTCATTGATATCCACACCGTTTAAATGAGAGTGTGCATCAATGATTCCCGGCATCACAAATTTATCAGTCGCATCAATTCGATCAACACCCCGGGGAGCGTCCAAATCTTCGCCAATTTCTGTGATGATTCCATCTTCCACCAATACATCGGTGTTTTCCAGGTTCTCACCGGTGATGGTAATGACCGTTCCGTTTTCAATTAAAACCGAGCCGGTTTCCTGCGCAATAGCCTGATCAAATTGACTAATGATGAGAATCATCATCAAACCAAAAAGTCCGACAGCTGATTTTATCGTCTTCCAAAAATTTGAGTTCCTTTTAATCATTCTTTCTAATAACATATTCTGTTTAAAATTCATGAATCTCTCCGTTTGAGATGACCATTTTTACAACTGCTTTCTCGTCCAAAAACGGAGAATTGAATACGGCGAAACTAGCGTTGAATCCCGATTCTATCTGACCCAGTGTTTTGCCGGCGTTTAAGATTTCAGCGGTGTTTATGGTGAGAAGCTGTAGAATTTCGTCATCATCCAGACCACCCTCCTCTTTCAGTCCGCGCATGTGTTCATGCAATTTATCGGCTTTTAGGCCAATGCTTGCGAATCCAACGTCTACTCCCTCATCAAGAAGTGTTCGAATATTTTCTGCCGCAGCTTGATACGCTTCATTCTGACGTTCTCTGTATCGTTCTTCCTCTTCTGATTCAGGTTTATCGGATTCTTCACCCTCACTGTCATCATCATCCTTCATCCAGTCAGGTTTTTCAGGAAGTTCGATAGAGGCCAATACCGGAATATCCATCTCATTCAGTTCAGATGCTTTGTAATGGATCGATTTTCCCGAAACGAGGATGATATCCAGGTCAAACTCTTCATCCAGAATCATCAACCGTTCAAAATTTTCAGGAGTATTCACATTAGCGAATAACGTCGCTTCTCCTTTTAGCACCGGAAAGAGTGATTCTATAACTTCATCTCTTTTGGGCGGTTGGATAGATCCGTTTGCATCAGCGAAATATTGTATGTGGTCCTGAAGCGCCTGTGCATCATACATAAGCTGACGAAATTGTGCCATCACTCCCATTGTGGTTGATGGATATGCACGGCTTGTCCACCCACCTGCGGCCGGGTCGAATGCGAATTGATATCCGGTCGATTCTTTGAAAAGAAAATCAGGGGTCTCTTCACCATTTAGAAAGAAAAGGTCAGGCTGACCGGCGAGCATGTATCCTTTCAAACCAAGATTGGCGGTAGTGATTCCGGTTTTCATCACATCTGTAATGGTGCTTCCGGATGCGTTCAAATGATCACTCGCAGATCGGTCGGGTTGAATTCCCGCTCGATCGTATCCGGGATTTCCGGGGTCATCCGGTTGCTCAGGATTTTCAGGTGGTTCGGGACTTCCCCAGGTTCCTAGTCCGTCAATAAAACCGGGATAAACGTGGAGCGAATCTCCGCCATCAATCACAGAATAAGCATCGAATGGAATTTCAGCGTCTGATCCGACAGCTTCAATTACACCGTCTCGCCAGATAATGGTGCCGGACTCAATAACAGAGCCGTCACTATGATGAATCGTTACATTTTCCAAAGCATACGCCGGTGGGCTTTGAGCAAGAATAGAATTCGGCAACCATACACAACCCAACAAGAGTGCTACCGATAAATAGTAGATGTTTTTCATAGAATAGTATTACGGTTTTAAGTTTGGCTTGATTTAAAAAAAGATTTACTCAGGTTCAAGGTGAAATCGGATAAAGATTGTAAAGGAATCTATGCAAGACATTGTATTTTTCGTGTCATTGAAAAATCCCGAATTGCTTTTAAACGTTCAGCTATATCCAATTTGATGGTAGTCGATAAAAATACAATGTCTATTTGTGGCTAAACCTGAATCACTCCGGTCTTAAACTCCGGAATCTCCGGATTGTGATTGGCACACTCAATGGCATGAGAAATTCGTTTTCGGGTGTCTTCCGGTGTGATGATATCGTCGACCCAAAGACGTGCAGCGGCATATTTTACATCGGTTTGTTTATCATACCGATCTTTAATTTTTTTGAGAATTTTCGCTTTTTCATCATCGGTAATCTCTTTGCCTTTCTTTTCGAGTGATGAGACTTTTATTTGAGTCAGAACTTTTGCGGCCTGTGTTCCGCCCATGACGGCAATTTGAGCCGTCGGCCATGCATAAATGAATCGCGGATCGTATGCTTTACCGCACATCGCATAATTGCCGGCACCGTAACTGTTTCCAACAATCACTGTGATTTTAGGGACGGTTGAATTCGCTACGGCATTCACCATTTTTGCGCCATCTTTGATGATCCCTCCGTGCTCACTTCGTTTGCCGATCATAAACCCGGTTACATCCTGCAGGAAAAGAATCGGGATTTTTTTCTGATTACAATTCATTACAAACCTAGCGGCTTTGTCAGCACTATCAGAGTAGATCACTCCGCCAATCTGCATCTCTCCCGTTTTACTCTTCACAATTTTTCGCTGATTAGCTACAATCCCAACACTCCAGCCATCAATTCGGGCATAACCGGTGATGAGCGTCTGCCCATATCCTTTCTTGAATTCTGTAAAACTATTCCTGTCCACCATAGATTTGATGATTGCCATCATATCGTAAGGTTTGCTTCGGTCCTCAGGAAAATCAGAAAGAGCCTCCTTCATTTCCATCTCTGGATCAACAGACTTTTGTCGATTGAAATCGGCCTTTCCTTGCGGCCCCAGCTTGCCAACCAAATCACGAATCGTCAAAATACATTCCGTATCATCTTCCATTTTATAGTCTGTTACACCACTAATTTCTGTATGAGTCGTAGCGCCCCCCAGCGTTTCATTATCCACATTTTCTCCAATGGCGGCCTTCACCAGATAACTTCCCGCCAGGAATACACTTCCGGTTCCGTCTACAATCAGGGCTTCATCGCTCATAATCGGCAGATATGCTCCGCCCGCCACACAACTTCCCATAATTGCTGCGATTTGCGGAATTCCTTTGGCACTCAACTGTGCATTATTTCGAAAAATTCGTCCGAAGTGTTCTTTATCGGGAAAAATCTCATCCTGCATGGGCAGATAGACACCGGCGGAGTCAACCAAATAGATAATTGGCAGATGATTTTCGAGAGCAATTTCCTGGGCTCTCAGATTTTTCTTGGCGGTCATCGGAAACCAGGCTCCGGCTTTTACGGTCGCATCATTCACTACAATCATACAAGATCTGCCGTTTACCGATCCAATTCCGGTCACAACTCCGGCTGCAGGGCAACCTCCCTCCTCTTTGTACATCTCATAGGCAGCCCAGACTCCTATTTCGTTAAACTCACTCTCATCATCCAATAATAACTGGATTCGTTCGCGAGCCGTCAGCTTTCCTTTTTTGTGCTCTTTTTCAATGCGTTTTGCTCCGCCGCCCTCCTTAATATTCTCTTTCTCTTCTTCTAGCGATTTGATAAGCTCTCGGAACCAATCTTCTTTCATTATGCTTGATATTAGATTAATTTGTTGATTGATAATACCGAATGTGATTAAGACGTTCCAATAGGGTAAAATAAAAACAGCTACATTCGTTATACATGCAGTATATCATTACTAAAACCACTGACAAATGCTAAAACGAACTTCATTCCTGATTCTGCTTCTCTGCCTGACAACTTCCAGCATATTCGGGCAACAACGTCAAGACCAGCGGCGAAGTAGTGCCTACCAAGCACTGTTGATGCGTACGGATCAACCTCACGCCTATTTTGATCATATTACGTTTCCCTCCGGTGATGGCACTTCACAGTTTGCATTCCTGTTTCGGCTCGATTACGATTCTGTTCCGTTCATGAAAACAAATTCGAAAGTTGAAGCACCTACCCCTGATATTGAATATTACAGCACTGTTCAAATTGGTGTTGAAATTTTTGAAGGTGCGGCTTCCCGATCCCGAAATTCATCGAACATGCCAACATCCATTTTCCGTGATAACTGGCAAGACACACTTTGGGTAGATTCGTATGAAAAAACGAAATCCAGAACCGATTATGTTCAGGGCTTGGTAACAACTGAATTGGATGCCGGCGAATATCACTACGAGCTGCAACTCCCAGGTGCAAATATGCCTGCAGCTTCAGATGGTCGATCTCGCGGAAGGATGTCAGGAAATATGCCTCCGACCCGCCGAAATGTTACAATTCCCGGAGCTGAAGGTGCAGAACAACCGGATTTTATTCTTCTGAAATCCCATCAGGCTGATGAAAGTTCGTTTTCTGCCACTTTTTTGAATTATGGTGATAATGTGTTGTATGGACAGGATTATAGCGTATTAGTACGAATCCCCTCTGATGCGGAACCCAATTCTCTCACATTAAATCTCTATCGATTAACCGGTGGAGCCAATGCCGATTCGGAAGAACTCCGATACTCACAGGAAATCACCTCCGAGAACATCCTACAATTAAGTGATATCAGTCTCAATCATTCTAATGATGAAATTGGTATGCAAGCGGATGTTTCTGATGGGGGCACAACCTATGCGTATGTCCAAATTCCGAATAATGATTTTGAGAACTCCCTGTATAAATTGGCCCTCCAAACCAATGATTCGGATAACGTTCTCGGTGAAAAAAGAATTCGATCTCAATGGCTGGATATGCCGGTCAGCCTTTACAATCTTGATGTGGCGATCGACATGTTACGTTTTATTGTGAGCGATAAAAAACTGAACGAAATAAATTCCGGCTCCGATTCTGCACGCGAACGAAAATTCAGAGAATTTTGGGCTGAGCGTGATCCCACTCAAGACACTGAGTTCAATGAATTGATGACCGAATACTATCAGAGAATTGACTACGCTTATAATGAGTTCTCGTCACTCCAGGTACCGGGATTTAATACGGATCAGGGTCGAGCCTACATTTTATATGGTCCGCCGGATCAAGTTGACCGACACATGCCAACCAATGGTCCAACCCGCGAAATCTGGGAGTATCCAAATAAAACACTCATTTTTGAGGCAACCACAGGCTTTGGTGATTTTAAGTTAATATCTGAGCAGCAATCGTAATTATAATCCATCGGGTGAGTGAATAAGTGCAAATTTTGTATCAACTCAAATCACTCATCCGATGAATAGCTATTTTTTCCTCACCCTCGATCTTTCTATTTTCCAAGCATGATACCGAATGTAGCTATAAGTATGGGAGATCTCAACGGAATCGGGCCTGAAGTGACGCTGAAATCTCTTCAAAGAGAAGACTTGAGTCGTTCAATTCCGATTTGGATTGGAAGCGAAAAAGTATTCAAGTTTTATTCCGATAAATTTGATATCCAACTCCCTCTAAAGAAATTTAAAGCCGATAATTCACTTGAACCGGGATCTGTTTATCTGCTTGATATCGATGAAGATTCTGATTTTGAAATCACTCCCGGCAAGACAACAAAGGAGGCCGGAAATTTAGCCATGCAAGCCGTTTATACAGGAATTCAACTTTGCATGAATAAAAAGGCCCACGCACTTACCACCGCTCCTATTTCTAAAGAAGGCATTCATAAAGCTGGATATAAAGTTCCGGGACACACCGAATTTCTCGCTGAAAAAACCCGAACTGATAATGTGGTCATGGTCCTCGCCAGTGATAATCTTCGGGTAGCTTTGGCAACCATTCATATACCATTGAAAGATGTGAGAAAGTCCATCAAAAAAAAGGCTCTGCAAACGAACCTTCGAATTTTATACAAAAGTTTGAGTG
Source organism: uncultured Rhodohalobacter sp. (assembly GCA_964422985.1). GTDB lineage: Bacteria > Bacteroidota > Rhodothermia > Balneolales > Balneolaceae > Rhodohalobacter. The sequence goes on from CAYRDO010000003.1 coordinate 8,287, forward strand.
TTGATTTTGGGATTGAACAGCCAAAAATTGGGGTTCTTGGACTTAATCCCCATGCCGGCGATGGTGGGGTAATTGGCACCGAAGAGATTGAAATAATTACCCCCGCTCTTGATGAACTTTCAGAAGAAGAAATTTTGGTTGATGGCCCGTTCGCAGCCGATGGTTATTTCGGGAGTCAGCTATACAAAATTTACGATGCCACTCTCGCCATGTACCACGACCAGGGATTGATACCCTTCAAAGCACTTAGTTTTGGAACAGGTGTAAACTTTACCGCAGGTTTGCCTATTATCCGAACATCACCCGATCACGGAACAGCGTTCAACATTGCCGGTAAAAATGTTGCGGATGAAGAATCGTTTAGATCCGCTTACCAAATGGCTGTAGAGATGGCTAAAAACAGACACAAACATACAGAATGAGCTTAACCCTTCAGGAAAAACCAACCTATTCCGTTCTTGCAGACATTTATGATATTGTTATGTCTGATGTGGATTATGAAACGTGGGCTGATTATCTCGATGAAATTATCCTGATGCATCAACCCACAGCCCGTTCAATTTTAGAACTGGCGTGCGGAACGGGTACCATTGCCCTCTCTCTTGAAGAGTTGGATTGCTATAAAATTGCGGCAACAGACGGGTCAGCAGACATGATTCGAATCGCAAAAAAGAAAGCGACTGAAGCTAACTCCGACATCGATTTTCAAGCTATGAATTTCCTTGATCTCTCTTTTGAGGAAACGTTTGATGTAGTTTATATGGTGTTCGATAGCCTCAATTATCTCCATACAAAAGAGGAGATTCTGCAGCTTCATCAGCAGGCCAAAAGTGTGCTGAATCCCGGGGGAATTTTTGTGTATGATTTCACCACACCAAGAAACTCGCGAAAGGCGATCCGTTTTCTGAATAATGAATCAAAAAATATTAATGGCCAATTTCGCTATCATCGGGAAAGCTCGTTTAATGCGAAAGAGCGAATTCATACCAATAAATTTCATATCGAAAAACTGGACGAATCCAGTGGCGATATTTTGGAAAAATTTGAGGAACAACATCAGCAAAAAATTTATACTCTTGATGAGATCAAGTCAGTTATCAATGAAACAGATTTTGAGATAGTTCAGGCATATGATGGTTTTGAACTGAAACCGGCTCATAAAAAAAGCCTCAGAATAACAATGGTGTTGCGATGAGCGGAAATGAAGTTATCCAAATGTTTAATGTATCAGTGGCTTACAACGGTACGACGGTACTCGACAGCATCGATTTTTCGCTGAATGTAGGCGAGTTTTGCTATGTGATTGGAAGAACCGGAGCCGGTAAAAGTTCATTTTTAAAGCTGATTTATAAAGATGTCAATCCTATCAAAGGATCGGTAAGAGTTGCCGAATTTGATGTAACCAATCTTCGGAGAAAAAAAATTCCTCATTTAAGACGTCAGCTCGGAGTCGTTTTTCAGGATTTCCAGTTGCTTCCCGACCGAAATGTATTTGATAATGTAGCGTTTGCGCTTCGAGTTACGGGACATAAAAAACGATACATCAAACAGAGAGTGTTTGAAGTGTTGGGATTGGTGGGCTTGAGCCATAAACGGAAAGCCATGCCCAACGATTTGTCCGGCGGGGAAAAACAACGTGTGGTAATCGCACGAGCTCTGGCAAACGAACCTCGCCTTTTACTGGCTGATGAACCCACCGGAAATCTCGACCCCGAAGCCAGCGCATCCATTATGGAGCTGCTTCATCAAATCAACAATCGTGGGATGAGCGTATTAATGGTAACCCACGATTATGACGTAATCCGAAAATTTCCGAACCGAACCGTTCAAATTGAAAACGGTACTCTCCAGGATATCAAGGTTCTGTAGTTCTCTCCCTCCCATTTAGCCTCTTTTTTTAAATCCTTCCTATTTCGCTTCACCAGGATAGAACTATCCTTAGATTTTTTCATCATTCATTAAACTATACTTTTGCCATTACCTAAAAAACATTAAATTTATAATGCAATAAATATTTTTTATTTAAATAAATTAAATACATGCCTAAAATATCTTATATACATAATGAAGGATATGATGAAATGGTTTGTATGAATGGGGAGTGTAGACCCCATTACATAAAGTTCAAAAATATGCTTGAGGGGATTCCCGATGAGAAACTGAAGGAGATTCAGCAATCCACCGAACGCGCTCAGCTGGCAATGGGAATGACATTTAATGTATACCACGATAATCAAGGCACAGAAAAAATCCTGCCGTTGGATATCATACCAAGAATTATGAGTGGTAAGGAGTGGGCTCGAGTTGAAAAGGGTTTAAAACAGCGAATCTATGCTTTGAATCTTTTCATTCAGGATCTGTACAACGAGCAGAAAATATTGAAGGATAAGGTTATTCCTAAGGAGATTATTCTTTCCAGTTCCAATTACTTGAAACCATGTCGCGGGCTTACACCTCCCCGCAATATTTGGTGCCACATTACCGGAACGGATATTGTCCGCGATAAAAACGGTGAATTTTTTGTTCTGGAAGATAATTTGCGATGCCCATCGGGGGTTTCGTACTTGCTTGAAAGTCGGGAAATCATCAAACGAGCCTTCCCCACATTGTTTAATAAAATTGGCGTACGTCCGGTTTCTGATTATCCCAATAAACTGTTGCATCTTTTGCAATATCTCTCCGACAGTACGAAACCGGTTGTTGGACTACTCACACCCGGAATTTACAACTCAGCTTATTTCGAGCATTCTTATTTGGCGCAGATGATGGGCGTAGAATTGGTCACCGGTCAGGATCTTACCGTTGATAACAACCAGGTTTATTTGAAAACAACCCAAGGACTACAAAAAATTGATGTTCTTTACAGGCGAATTGATGATACTTTCCTTGACCCAACCACTTTTAACCCCAATTCCATGCTGGGAGCTCCGGGGCTGTTCGATGCGTATAAATCGGGAAATATCGCACTTGCTAATGCACCCGGAACAGGCGTTGCAGATGACAAAGCCGTGTATGCCTATGTTCCGAAAATCATCAAATATTATATGGATGAAGTTCCCATCATTCCGAATGTACCAACTTATATCTGTTCAGACGAAAAAGATCGAAACTATGTACTGGATCATCTTGAAGAATTGGTGGTAAAAGAGACGAATGCAGCCGGCGGTTACGGAATGATGATCGGGCCGAAAGCAGATAAAGAGGAACATCAAAAATTTGCCAATTTGATTAAGAAAAATCCTAGAAACTATATCGCTCAACCGACTCTTTCGCTCTCAACCGTTCCTACCTTGACAGATTCAAACATTGAGCCGAGACACGTAGATCTGCGCCCTTACATTTTATATGGAAAAGATATTGAGGTGATACCTGGAGCATTTACCCGGGTGGCGATGAGAAAAGGTTCCTTAGTGGTGAACTCATCTCAGGGAGGTGGAAGCAAAGATACCTGGATTTTGTACGAATAATGAATCATCAAAAATATCCTGAATATGTTAAGCCGCGTTGCTGATTCAATTTACTGGATGGGCCGATATCTTGAGCGATCCGAAAATTACGCCCGCTTTATCGATGTAAATTTTAACCTGATGCTCGATCTTCCTCCAACTCAGAAAGAGCAATGGGAGCCACTCATTACGGCAACCGGTGATCGTGAATTGTATTTAGATAAATATGAAAATTTTGACCGATTCAATGCCATCTTCTTTTTAGCATTTGATGAGGAGAACCCGAATTCTCTGCTTTCATGTATCACAAAAGCGAGAGGAAATGCCCGATCCGTCCGCGAAAAACTGACCAAAGAGAGCTGGGAAAAATTAAATGAGGCATATCTTTTTGTTTGCGAGGGAAAACAGGAAAAAATTTGGGAATATGAAGATCCGCGAGGATTTTTTACAGAAGTTAAGTACAGCATTCAGCTTCTCTATGGAATTGAGGATAACAGTGTAGCCAGAACAGAAGAATGGTATTTTCGCCAATTAGGCCAGTTTTTGGAAAGAGCTGATAAAACCTCTCGAATTCTCGATGTCAAATATCATATTCTTCTTCCTTCACCCGACGAGGTTGGGTCCACAATCGACATTCTCCAGTGGACATCTCTTCTGAAATCGGTTTCGGGATTTAATACATATCGCAGAATTTTTGGTGAGATCAGTCCATCAGGGGTGGTTGATTTTCTGGTGCTGAATAAATTTTTCCCCCGATCTATTTTCTTTTGTCTGGATGAAGCAGAAAAGTGCCTCTATAAAATTTCGGATTCAACCCGGCACGGATTTTCAAATAGTGCGGAAAAAACGTTGGGAGCCCTCCGGTCTCAACTTGAATATTATGATGTTTCTGATGTGATCGACTACGGACTCCATGAATTTCTGGATAGTCTGCAAATCAGAGTAAACGAGGTGTCAGAGGCGATTCATCAAAACTTTTTCAAAATGGAAACGGATCAATCGATGCAACAAACGAATCAATAAAGAAAATGACATACTGCTTAGGTATTAAAACTCATGAGGGCATTGTAGGCCTTGCCGACACACGGATCACATCCGGATCAGAAACTACTACATCAAAAAAAGTTTACACGGTGAATAAACCGAAGCACAGCTTTTTTATTATGACTTCCGGCCTGCGCTCAGTTCGTGATAAAGCGATCACTTATTTCAATGAAGTGATTGAGGAGCAAGACGATAATTTTGATAAGCTCTACAAAGCTACAAATAAATTTTCAGAACAGGTTAAACGAGTTTCCAAAGAGGATCGGGCGAATCTTGAGGAATCAGGAGTGAAATTCAACCTGTATGCAATTGTCGGTGGTCAGCTGCAACGGGATGATGAACCGAAATTATTTCTACTTTACCCGGAAGGTAACTGGATTGAAGTTGGGGAAAGCACGCCGTTTGTGATTATAGGAAATACCGGTTTTGGTCACCCCATTTTGAAGAGGTCTATCACCTATAACGAAACACTCGAATACGCACTTCGAAGTGGTTTCCTCTCTTTTGATGCCACCCGTCTCTCTGCAAATGATGTTGGATACCCTTTGGATACAGTAATTATGAAAAAGGATACGTACAAAATTATTGAGCATCGGTTTGATGAAAAAGATCTCGAGCATATCTCTGAATTTTGGAATGACAGCCTGCGGAATTCCATCAACTCTCTTCCGGCAGACGCACTCGACAAAGCACTTTATCCGGCAGAAATTACACCTATAAAGCTCACCTCATAGATGAATTTAAAGGTTATTCATACCACAAAGTACCGGTATAAATCACCGGTTAAGTTCGATGTTCATTACCTGAGGTTTTACCCACTGAACCGGCCCTATCTTACTCTAAAAACGTTTGATATTGATGTAACTCCCAAGCCCGACGGACTAGCCTCCCGACTTGATACGGAAGATAATCACTGTTACCAGGTTTGGATCAATAATGAACGAATCACGGAGTTTACCATTTATATGGAGATGGAGTTGGAAGTACACGAATTTAATCCGTTTGATTTTCTTTTGGATCCCAATATCAAATTAAATGAAGATCGACAGTACTATCCGGAGGAGCAGCAAGTACTCCTGAATCCCTACCTACAACACGAGCCTCTTTCTGATGAGATCAATGAATTTGTACAAGAAATTCAAGAAGAAAGTGAGCATGATCTGATGAAATTTCTTCCAAACCTCATCATTTATATCTGTCAATTCTGGTCCCACGAGAGAAGAGATGGAGATATTGAGTTGGATATTGACGGGTGTTTTGAATCCAAAAAAGGATCGTGCAAAGATCTTTCCTGGATGTTGATGATGATGCTTCGAAGTAAAGGCTTGCCCTGCCGTTTTGTGAGCGGATATGCGTTTAATCCCATGTTTGGTGAGGGACATGAACTACATGCCTGGGTTGAAGTTTTATTACCAGGCGCAGGCTGGGTGGGACTCGATCCAAGTTCAGGACTTTTCATCAATCAATATTACATTCCTGTTGCTACTAGTCATGATCCGGCGAATACGATGCCTGTTACCGGACATTATCGTGGTACAAGCGCGTCTAAACTTGACACCTCAGTTGATATAAAAGTTACAGATGAAACATACAGCTAAATCTTAGTTTTATTCTATTGATATAAATATGCAAATATGCTAATATGTGTATATGCGAACAACAATAGATTTGCCGGATGCTATTCTAAAAAAGGCTAAAATGAAAGCTGTACAGGAGAATATTACCTTGAAGGAGTTGTTCATTCGAAGTCTCAAGAACGAACTTGAGAGTCAACAGGCTATACCTCAAATATCGAAAGCGCCATGGAAAAAATTACAAGGTAAAGGTTCAACTTCTAATCTCTCTCCTTCAGATTCAGGATTTGAAGGGTATTCAGGGCCCGATTGGAATCATTCTATTCAAGTGAATGAACCTGATAACGATTGATTCTGCTGGATACACATATCTGGCTTTGGTGGTTATTGGGGGATGGGAATTTATCACCAGAAGAACGAGCAGTACTCGACGAAAAAGCCGCTGTTCAAGAACTTTCAATTTCATGGGTAAGTATTTGGGAGACGGAGATGCTCGAGAGAAAACAACGAATTTCACTTCAACCGGATTTTCAAACATGGATTCGAGAAGCAACAAATCCATTGTTTATATCTGTTTTGCCGGTTGATATTGAAGTAGTGCTTGCTCAGCGAAAGTTACCGGAATCCTTTCATGCCGATCCGGCCGATCGACTGATCACAGCTACCTCGCTCTTGGCAAAATATCCACTTGCCACGTATGATAACAGATTAAGGGAATCAGGTGCGTGTGAAATTTGGGAGATTTAGACTAGAAAATATGGTATGTCTCTTTTCAATTTGAAATTCAGGTAGGGAGACATTGTATTTTTTATAGTCCCTTTTGGATTTAGTAAATCTACAATATTAGATATCATTCAGAAGAGTTTAGATTGATATGAAAAATACAATGTCTTTCTTATCCGGGAACCAAGTCGCAAAACCGAAATACTATCGTCCCCTCTCCTTTCGGTGATGGATATTCTTTGTCCACGATCTCTCCTTTTTGATATGAGATGGATTTAGAAAAAGTCGGGCCGTCAAATACAAATGTGTGAAATTCTCCATTTTCTCCACACGGATCAATATCATAAGTCAGCTCATTCAAAAACTCTTTCGAATATAACTTTCCGGCATAATCCGAAACGGACTTATTTTTATCAACACAAACAAAAATGGCTTTGAAATCATCATCAATAAATGACTGCGCAAGCTGAAAGGTATCTTCTTTCCAAAGAGGAAAAAGTGACTTCATTCCAATTTTGTCTAATTTCTCTTCTCTGTATTTTTTTAAATCTTCGAGAAAAATGTCTCCGAATGCACAATGAGTAAATCCTTGATCAATTAGATTTTTCATCTCCTTTTCCATGATCGAATTGTACTCATCCATTGATGGATTTTCAGGCAGATTCAAAACCGTGATTGGAATCCCGAGTACCTCAGCCTGTTTCTGGACCAACTCGCTTCGAACTCCGTGCATAGATACGCGATTTGTGGATTTGTTTACCGAAACCAGCAGTCGCTCTACAGAAACCTGATCATCTTTCAACAATCGCTGAAGTGTGATCGCACTGTCTTTCCCACCGCTCCAGCTAAGGACTGTTTTATGTTTTGCAGAACTATTGTTCAAACTCGAAAGATTAAAAAGTTAAGATCCGCGAAGTCTTTGGAGACTTCGCGGATCTGAAAAGTTATAGTGTAAACCGGACTCCTGCCCTTGCGTGAATTCCCATTGTATTATATCCGTAAATTTCAGTAAAGTTTGTATCTAATAAGTTTCTCACTGTTGCGTAGATAGTTAAAGACCGATCTAGTACAGCATACTCTGTATAGAGATTTGCAAGCATATACGAATCAAGGCTCACTTCCTCTGAAACATAATTATTGGCAGGATTAAAGAAGAGATCAGTTCGCTCGCCGGCGTACTCGCCATCAATTTTTATTAGCAATCCATTTGAAAAACGGTACGAAGCATCTAGACCAAAATTGTGATTTGGCAATCGAATCAGTCCCGTACTTGACTGTTCGTCATCTGAATCATTTAAAGTAATAGTTTCGCCATCCAGGTAATTATAGAATCCGCCGATGGTTAGGTTGTTCGATACCAGCCAATTCGCTCTTACCTCAACACCCTGGGTCTCCTCCCGATCCCGATTGATGTATCCATTCGAAGCATAGGCAATCAGATTCTCGATTTCTCTGTCAAAAAAATGAGACTCAATTTTCAATGTTTGATCCAGCAGATAGGTTTCAAAACCGACCTGGATGCTTCGACTCTCTTCCGGTTCCAGGTCCGGATTGGCTCCGAACTGGCCAAAAAGCTGATCCAAGGTTGGGGCTTTAAACCCGGTTCCAATAGAACCAAAAAGCTTAAAATTTTCTGTAACCTGATACGAGGGCGAAAAACTGTAAGTTGAGTTATTTCCATATTCTGAATGAATATTTGCCCGAAATCCTGCTTCTGCCCGTAGTCCATTTCCTGCATTGAGGAGAATTGTTCCATAAGGGCTGGTGAATGAAGTTGAGACTTCCGTGATTTGATTCTCTTCATCCTCAGGTCTCAGGCCTTTCTGCCAGTTGATTCCTGCCATCACATTCAAGTAAGAATTGAACCGATAATTCAAGAATGTATCGAAATTTTGGAATCGTCCCTCAAGGGCTGTTTCACCAAATTCACTGGAAAAAACACGCTCTGTCTCTGAAATCAAATACGTTGAATTGATTTTAAAATCGTCCGTTTCAAATAGCGTCTGAATTCCGGGATTCCACATTGTATTGGTAAACCTGTTGGGTGCATCCACAAATGCGTCCGCATCGTAGTCACCTTCAAAATCAGAATATTTTAAAAACGGTTTGATGGTCAATCCCTCAACCGGTTCCACAGCTACATATGTATAAAACGAGTTTTGGGTGAAGCCATCATTTTGAAAGTCATCTGATCCCTCCGGAGTAGCTGCAGCACTGATCCCCTCACTCGATTTATGATTGTATCCGACTGAATAATTCAATAAATCATTCACTGATCCACTAACCTCACCCGCTCCTTTAAACGAGTTGTAAGCTCCATATTCTAAAGTTCCGGAGGGCTGAAAAATACTTTCTGCCCCGCTTTTTGTGATGATGTTGATCACTCCTGCAAGCGCACTCGACCCGTATAGTGTTGACTGATTGCCTTTCAAAATTTCAATCCGTTCTACGTTATGAAGCGGTAGCAGACGTAAATCAATCGCACCTCCAATTCCGGAGGCATCGCTCACCGCTACTCCATCAAATAAAATTAATGTGTACTGAGTACTGGCCCCCTGCACAAACAGATCTTGATTGTTTGCCGGAGATCCCTGTGAGTTGTTGATACGAATACCACTTTGCTCGTGCAATAGTTGGGCAAGATTGCTGCTTGAACTCTCCTCAATTTCACGCTGACTAATGATTACAACCGGTCGTGATGTTTCGCGCTGTGAGATAGGAAGTTTTGAGGCCTGAACAACAATCTCGTCAAATTGAAGCGTTGTATCAGAAGGTTGAGAAATGGTCTGTGCTTGAAGTGAAGAGGCGCACAAAAAAGCCCCGATAATGAGTGTTATGATTTGTTTGCTCATGGTTTTAAAAATGAAATTAAAATTAACCGATGAGCTTCCGTTGAAAAAAGGTTGGGGATATATAGAATCTGCGTACATGATTCTCTATTCCCGGCTCTTCCTCCGAAAGCCTGAATAATCGACAGCTTACAGGCAGGTCTTCTGACTCACTCAAATGCTGGCTGCCTTCCCGCCCCTTTTTGGGCAGTGGCATCGTAAGACCAGCAACAAATTGAGATTACAGCTACGGGGATAGTTCCGGATTTGCACCGGATTCCCTTTTCAACCCAATAAATAATTGGGTACCTAAAGCTGATACAATGGTAAGTTGATTTTAGTCGGAAGTCAACAAATCTTATTCCCCTTTGCTTATTGATTTTCGTTGACTTGTTTATCAATGAAACTTCACATCGAATCTTAATTCCCTTACTTTTACAGAAATTCAAAAAAACATTTTATGGACCAAAAAGAGAAGGCTATTCAGTTTTTTAAATCAGTACTGAAAAATGTAAATCCGAGAGAATTTCTTCCTGATATTGTTCAATGGAATCATGAAGACAGAGTACTTTCTGTATATGACGAAAACTTTGAGCTAAATGACGACCAGAAAATCTATGTGATCGGGACGGGAAAAGCTTCTCCCACAATGGCGATTGCTATGGAAAAGATCCTTGAATCGGATCTTGAAAAAGGATTTATCATTGCTCCACCAGATACAGAAACATCACCATCAACCATTGAAATGATGGAGGGCTCTCATCCACTACCGGATGAGAATAGTATAAAGGCAACCGAGAAATTGATTTCCCTCATCAAAGAAATTCCAGATGAATCCATTGTTGTCAATCTTCTTTCCGGGGGAACCTCTGCCCTACTTTGTAAACCCGCCGATGACTTGAGTATTGATGATTTTCAAGAGACATATAAAATTCTGCTAGAATCCGGGGCGGATATCTACGAAGTGAATACGGTTCGAAAAGCTCTCTCTGATGTGAAAGGCGGACAATTACTTTCTTATTTCAATGATGTCGCACTTCTGGATCTTGTTATTTCTGATGTACCGAATGACGAACTCGCATCTATTGGAAGCGGCCCCACCACGCCACAGGAAATTTCATATGATAAAGCGTTCAAAGTGCTGAAAAAATATATGGTGTGGAATGATCTTCCACATGACATAAGAAACCATCTCGCGGACAAAATGGATTCAGAAGCACAAAATGGAGGACCATTTCAGACCGAAGATCTCTTAAATCACAAGCAGTGGATTGTATCATCGGCTTCCAAAGTAGCTCATCAAACTAAAAATATACTGAACCAAAATGGATATAAAACAACGTTAATTGAACCGGCCTGGTCAGGTTTGGTTAATGAATTTGAGGATCACATTATGAATTATGTTGAAACTGCACTACAGGATAGTTCAGGAAAAAAAGCACTTATATTTTTTGGAGAGAGTACTGTTAAAGTAACCGGTGATGGGCTTGGCGGACGCAATCAAGAGATAGCTTTACGAATGGCGAAAAGGCTCAAAGATTATGATCAACCGATAGTTTTCTTAAGTGCCGGAACAGATGGAATCGATGGTCCGACGGATGCAGCCGGAGCGGTAGTTGATCAAAATACTTATCAACAGGCGAAATCAAACGGAATCAGCCCAGACGAATTCATCGAAAACAACGATAGCTATCACTTCTTCGCGAAAGCCGGCTGTCATATCAAAACCGGTCCGACCGGTAATAATGTGATGGATATTCAGTTGGTTTTGATTGAGAAATAATCAGGTAAATTCCACCTTCACCCTTCCGTAAGTTTTCGTAGTTTTACAGACTTCAGAAATCAATAAGAAGCTACACACTTTTCATGCAACAATTTACGCTACAGCCGGAGTCATCCAAGCCAAAATCTCCACCGGATTTTCTTAAAGATTTAAATGAACAGCAGAGAAGAGCCGCATCTCATACCCACGGCCCCCTGTTGATTGTGGCCGGTGCCGGGAGTGGAAAGACGAGGGTTCTCACATACCGAATTGCGTATTTGTTGCAGCAACATCACGCGCTCCCAAAACAAATTTTAGCGCTGACTTTTACCAATAAAGCTGCGCGTGAAATGCAAGAACGAATTCAGAACCTGATTGGCGATAAAGCAAAGGGCTTATGGATGGGAACCTTTCACTCCATCTTCTCCAAAATCCTTCGGTTTGAAGCTGAAAAAATTGGGTTTGATTCCAACTTCTCGATCTATGATACGAGCGATTCCCAAAACGCCATCAAGCTAATTTTAAAGGAGTTGAATTATGATCCTAGAGAGATCAAACCGAAAACGATTCATCGAAAAATTAGTGATGCAAAGAATCAGCTCATTCTGCCGGGGGCATATCAATCGCGGTTTGTTCACAGCACGCTGGATGATATCACAGCTAAGATTTATGAAATCTATCAGGTCCGATTGGAGCAAGCCAACGCCATGGATTTTGATGATTTGTTGATTCGTCCCGTTCAGTTGTTTCAAGAGCATCCGGATGTGTTGGAAAAGTACCAGGATCGATTTAAACACATTTTGATTGATGAGTACCAGGATACGAATCACGCCCAATACAAAGTCACAAAATTGCTGGCGGAGAAGTATCAAAATATTTGTGTGGTTGGGGACGATGCTCAAAGTATTTATTCATTCCGCGGCGCAGATATCGCCAATATCCTGAATTTCAAGAATGATTATGAAGATGCCGTTGAAGTCCCCCTTGAACAAAATTACCGATCCACAAAATATATTCTTCAATGCGCGGATTCTATCATTAAAAGAAATCAAGAACAGATTGAAAAAACACTTTGGACGGATAACGCCGAAGGTGATACGGTAACTCTGTTGGAAAACTTTGATGAGCGCGATGAAGCGAATCGGGTTGTAAATCACATCAACAACCTGAAATTGCGGCATGGTTATCAAAACAATGACTTTGCAATCCTATATCGAACCAATTATCAGAGCAGGATTTTTGAAGAAGCACTTCGAAGAAAAGGAATTGCCTATCAGTTGGTCGGCGGACTCTCCTTCTATCAACGGAAAGAGATTAAAGATGTGCTTTCATACCTCACGCTTCTTGTGAATCCCGAAGATGAGCAAGCGCTGTTGAGAATTATAAACGAGCCGAGTCGTGGAATCGGGAACAAAACACTCAATGATATCCTTAAAAAAGCCAGAGATGAACGGCGAAAGGTTTGGAATATCATCCAAAATGTTGAAGAAGCCGACCTTTACAAACCTGCAAAAGTGAAAATTGGCGAGTTTGTGGAGATGATTAACAATCTCCGAAATGAACTTGAATCTGGGACATCCATCCTGGAAGTAACAAAGAAAATGCTGGAACAAAGCGGTTATATGAAAGCTTTGGTTGAAGAAAACAGTGCTCAGTCGCTGAGTCGGCGCGATAACATCCTCGAACTTCAAAACGCAATTGCCTATTTCCAGCAGAATAACAGTAACCCGAACCTCGCTTCATTTTTACAGGAAATTAGCCTGATTACGGATACTGATAAATATGATGAAGACAAACCGGCCGTTACGCTCATGACCGTTCACGCATCAAAAGGATTAGAATTCCCAGCGGTTTTTATCGTAGGCCTGGAGGAAAATCTATTCCCGATGGGTGCGCGAGATGGTGAAGAAGCCAATATTGAGGAAGAACGTCGACTGTTTTATGTAGCGATCACCCGAGCTGAAAAACATCTATTCTTCAGCCATAGTAAAATGAGATATCGTTTCGGAGAAGAACAGCGTCAGGCTCGATCCCGGTTTTTGGATGAAGTCGATCCCGGCATTGTTCGAACCGAATCCGGCTCAACGATCAAACAAAAAAATCGTAATAGTTCGTCATCTTCGAGCGATTCATCGTCCTACGATCAAAAAATTGAGTATGATTGGAAACAACCGCTTCAGTCTAAGAACTCATCATCTACCAGCAGTGATTATCAATATGAATATGATGACGATCCGTTTCAGACAGGTGCTCATGTTTTGCATCCCACCTTCGGTCCTGGAAAAATTATCCGGCGAAGCGGTTCAGGAAAAGATTCAAGAGTTGTTGTATTTTTCAAAAACCGAGGTCAAAAAACCCTCATGCTTCGCGCTGCAAAGTTACAAGTCATCAACCAGTAAGGTCACCGAGTGCTAATCCTCAATAAGAAGTATGCATTCTTATCGCTATTAATGCTCATTGTGTGTGCAATCCCCAAAGGAGCGCATTCGCAAATTTCCCTCACTACAGAGAATATGGCTTTGGGCGGAGGCGGAACGGCTTATCTAACCGGATATGAATCTCTATTCGTAAATCCTGCCAATCTTTACATCCAGGAGAAGAATTACAGGTTTCAAATCTCACTTCTCCAAGGCGGGCTTTATCACGACACTTCACTACCGTTTTCTAATAACTTCGATAGATTAAAGAGCTTTAAAACCCGGACTGATTTTTTTGATACTCAATCTACCCAGATTCAACTGGAGCCGGATCAGTATGATGTTTTACTGAGTAGGAATTACCACGGAAATGATAGTAGCCGACAATTTTTATCGGCGGGTGATTTTTATTGGTTCGGTTTAAAATGGGTGCGGCCGGAGCGTAGTTATGCTCTCTCTTTGCGAACCCGTTACGCCACGCGATATGAACTTGGCAAAGGTCTGTTCTCGATGGATCCGGTACAAAAAAACAATCAATTGGTCGTTAACCGGTCTTTCTCTCAGAGAACACAAACGCTGCATGAACTCTCTTTCGGATATGCAGAATCCTTTACTTTTTTGAACGGACTATTTCCACAGCTTTCTGAATTCCTCATTGGCATTGCGCCTAAAGTTGTCCTCTCAGGGGCTTCCTCTGAGATCAATTTTACCAACCGATATGAAAGAGATTCGGAATCCTCTTGGTGGCTTCATCATACAGAATATACGCAGCAAACATCGGGAGTACTTTCTAATTACAGCGAGCAATATTTTAATTCAGGAGCATTGCCATCACAAGGTTATGAAACATTTCAGGAGTTGATGCAGCCCACAGGCATCGGGGTTGGCCTTGATATCGGAGTCACTTATTTGATGACATTTGGTGATGACTTCTCCATTCTTCGGGAGCAAAATCAACCCACAAAAAAATCGTTAAGGATTGGGCTTTCTATCACTGATTTAGGGGCTGTTTATCAATATAAATCTCCATTTCAGTATTCATCCGCAAATCTTACCCGGTCCGTATCAGAGGTGGGATCTGTTTCTGAAACGGCCTATACCGGTGCTCCGAATGAACATTATTTTTTTCTATCCCAGTTTGATGAATTCAATAATCTAACCGATGACACTCAAAATCAGAATTCCTATGAGCTTTTACTTCCAACCTCTATCCAGGCCGGAGCTCTTTTTCAATATCAAAGAATAAAGTTGATGGGAGATTTCAGCTATTCATTGTCAGAAACGCCGTTTAATCACTCAGGATTGGCCAGTTATATTGGCGTTGAAGTACGGCCTCTCTCCTTTCTGCCTATTCGCGGCGGTACTCGTTTTGCTCAAAATATGTCTGGTTACTACAGCATTGGTACAGGTTTGGAAACAAAATACTTCGATTTGAATATGTCAGTATTATTGAAAAGCCGAAATGCTGGCCCGACACGTGAAATCCTGGGAATGTCTTTCTTAGGGCTGAAATTATATTTGCAATAGTTCAACCTGTCCAACTGTCATAAAAAAATTAAGCACTCACAATTTGGCAGAACCCTGTTGCAACTTCTGACGTTCTGGTACTAATAGAATGTTTGGCCTTCATCTTGCCAAATAAATAGAAAATGGAATAACCTAAATCCTATTCAACTTTATATGTTTGAACAAAGAAATAGATTTCAGACGGCGTTTGAAGATAAAAATGAAGGTTTTGATGATTTTGAACAGGCAATTCCTCTGATGAGTGAAGAGGAAGAGAAGAAGCTTACTGAATCAGAAATTCCGGATAGTCTTCCAATCTTGCCTCTTAAAAACACTGTTTTATTTCCCGGTGTTGTCGTACCTATTACCGTTGGAAGAGACCGATCTCTGGCTCTTGTAAAGGAAGCGTACGAAAATGATAAAACGATCGGTGTCGTTGCTCAAAAAGACGAAGATGTTGAAGACCCCGATCCACAGGATCTTTATAAGCTTGGAACTGTTGCACAGATTCTGAAACTGATTAAAATGCCTGATGGCAGTAAGAGTATTGTTATCCAGGGAAAAAGTACGTTTGAAATCGACCAATTCACACAATCAGATCCGTTTTTCAAGGCCGATGTGAAGCCGGTAAAACAAAACATGGATTTGAGCGGTATTGAACGTGATGCCTCTATGAGATCTGTGAAGGAGACAGCTTCGAAAATTGTAAACTTGTCTCCAAACATTCCTTCCGAAGCGTCCATCGCCATCAACAATATTTCAAGCCCTACATTTCTGTTGAACTTTATCTCTTCAAATCTGCAGGTTTCACTTGCGGAAAAACAGGAATTGCTGGAGATCATAAACTTCTCTGAGCGGCTTGATAAAGTTATGGAACACCTCAACAAAGAGTTGCAGGTGTTAAACTTGAGTGAAGAGATCCGCTCAAAAGTAAAAACTGATATCGACGATCAGCAGCGAGATTTCTATCTCCGCCAGCAAATGAAGGCCATTCAGGAAGCGCTTGGCGAAGACAGTGAACAGCAAGACGTTGCAAAACTTCGAAATCGCTTGGAAGCCAAGAAAAATATTCCTGACGAAGTTGTTGAGGAAGCGGAGAAGGAGATTCAGCGTCTTGAAATGACACCAAATTCCTCTCCCAATTATGGAATTATTCACAGCTATGTGGAGTGGATTCTTGACCTTCCATGGGGAGATTATTCTGATGACAAACTTGATCTGAAGAGAGCCAAGAAAATTCTTGATGAGGACCACTATGGGCTTGAAAAGGTCAAGAAACGAATTATTGAATACCTGGCCGTACTGAAATTGAAAGAGGATATGAAAGCTCCAATCCTCTGTTTTTATGGCCCTCCCGGTGTTGGTAAAACCTCATTAGGTAAGTCTATTGCTCGAGCGATGGATCGTGAATTTGAACGATTTAGTCTCGGCGGTATTCATGATGAAGCGGAAATCCGTGGTCACCGTCGGACATACATCGGTGCACTTCCTGGGCGAATTCTTCGCGCAATGAAGAAAGCCGGTAAAGGGAACCCCGTTCTGATGCTCGACGAGATTGACAAAGTGGGCTCTGATTTCAGGGGTGATCCAACCTCTGCCCTGCTTGAAGTTCTTGACCCTGAACAAAATGATTCATTCACGGATAATTATCTCGAGCTTGAGTATGATCTCTCGAAGGTGATGTTTATTGCCACGGCAAACTCGTTGGATACGATTCCTGCGCCGTTGAGAGACAGAATGGAGATCATCAATATCAGTGGTTACACACAAGAGGAGAAAATCGAGATTGCAAGGAAATATCTGATTCCAAAACAGATCGAGGAAAACGGACTCTCGAAAGATCAGATTAAAATTTCCAAAGCTGCTATTGATCGGATTATTGATCAATATACACGCGAATCGGGAGTTCGTAATCTTGAACGACGTATTGCCGCCGTTTGCCGAAATGTAGCAGCACAAATTGCCAGCGATGACATTGAAAGCAAAAGTGTTGGCGTGAATGACATACAAGATATCCTCGGCAAGCAGAAGTTCTTCTCTGAAGTTGCAGAGCGAACCACGGTGCCCGGTGTGGCTACAGGTCTCGCCTGGACACCCTATGGCGGAGATATTCTCTTTATAGAGGCAAGCGTAAGTAAAGGTAGTGGTAAACTTCACATCACTGGTCAGCTTGGCGATGTGATGAAAGAGTCAGCCATGCTTGCTCTCTCCTACTTGAAAGCACACGCAGACAGATTGAACATCCCGGAAGACGCCTTCAAATATTGGGATTTACATATTCACGTACCCAAAGGTGCCGTACCTAAAGATGGTCCCTCTGCCGGTGTATCAATCTTCTCTGCTATTTCGTCGATCTTTACACAGCGAAAAGTAAAAGGATCGTTGGCTATGACAGGTGAGATTACACTTCGTGGTTTGGTTCTTCCTGTTGGCGGTATCAAAGAGAAGGTACTCGCAGCGAAGCGATCCGGTATCGAGAAAGTACTTCTTCCGGAGAAAAACGAGAAGGATGTTGACGAGATTGAATCAGATGTTCTAGGCGATCTTGAGATTCAATACCTCGAACGGATGGATCCTCTTCTGGATATTGTTCTTGAAAAAGAACCTGTTGAAGATCCGAAAAAACGGTTTGAAGTTTCTGAGAAATACAAATCTCAAAATGGTTCAGCCGGCAAAACAAAAGATACAAGCACGGAAAGTCTTGTAATGGAATAAATTAAAATTAATCACTTTTAAAAGCCCCGATTTTCGGGGCTTTTTTTATTTACGGTATCTCACCTAACATCCAATTATATCAAAAGAAATTGGAACAATTTCGGCCTCTAATTCTTTAAACTAATAAGTGAGATAATTAAAAAAGATAAATCCAATTATTCATTATGAGTAAGAAGTTAGAAGGAAAAAAGATCGCTATTCTGGCCACCGATGGCTTTGAAGAAGTAGAACTAACGGAACCCCGAAAAGCTTTAGACAAAGCAGGTGCCGAAACGTTTATTGTTTCACCTGAAGGCGGAACTATTAAAGCATGGAATCACACCGATTGGGGTGATGAATATGAAGTTGATTTCACATTAGATGAAGCAAAAGCTGAACATTTTGACAATCTATTATTGCCGGGCGGAGTTCTAAACCCTGACCAGCTTCGTATGAATGATAAAGCTGTTCAGTTTGTAACCGGATTCCTTCATGAAGGCAAACCGATTGCCGCAATCTGCCATGGTCCTCAAGTTCTAATCGAAACAAAAGAGCTGGATGGACGAAAAATGACCTCCTATCCTTCCATTAAAACCGATCTCATCAATGCCGGTGTAAATTGGGTTGATGAAGAAGTGGTTGTAGATCAAGGATTAACAACCAGCCGAAGTCCGGATGATTTGCCGGCATTTAATGATAAAATGATTGAAGAGTTCCGTGAAGGAGTACACGAAGAACTTGCTCCAAATTAGAGATTACCGGTACCCCACTACAATGGCCATCCTCTTCTTAGAGGATGGCTTTTTTTATGCAAAAAATTTGAGTTAACTTTTTAAATCTTGTTAACTAAAAAATATTCTGCGTGAAAGAAGGTCGAGTTATACAATCCACGGGGAAGTGGTATAAAGTTGCCGTGAATGGTAACACAATAGAATGCCGTTTACCCGGAAAATTTCGCCTCGATTCTAAAGAAGTAACGAATCCTGTTGCTGTGGGCGATTCTGTAGTACTGGAAATGGAGGAAGATGGAACAGGAACCATTCAGGAAATTAAAGAGAGAAAAAACTATGTACCTCGTCAGGCAACTCACGGACGAAGAGGCGAACAAATTCTCGTATCGAATATCGATCGGGCTTGGGTGGTTCAAAGTATTCAGCAGCCAAAGTTAAAGACCGGTTTTATCGACCGTTTCCTTGTAACCTGTGAGGCATACGAAGTGCCGGCCGGAATCATTATCAACAAAAAAGATCTTGCCAATCATAAAAACCGCCGGCTGATTGAGGATTTGATGAATCTTTATACCGAACTTGGTTACAAAATTTTAACTACTTCTATTCATGATGATGACTCCCTTCAAAAGCTATCGGCACAGCTACAAGGTCAAACGTCTGTATTTATAGGGCCATCGGGGGTTGGCAAAACAAGTTTATTAAATGCGATTGATCCTAATCTTAGCTTGAAAGTTAACCAAATTTCTGCGTATTCTAATAAGGGTAAACATACCACAACCTTTGCTAAACTCGTTTCACTTACATCCGGAGGGTATATAGTTGACACCCCCGGAATCAGAGAATTTGGAATTGTAAATATTGAGAAGAGTGAATTGTCTCTGTATTTCCCGGAGATGAAAGAGCCAAGTCAGCACTGTAAGTTTTACGATTGTACTCATTTCCATGAACCGAAATGCGGGGTAATTGAAGCTTTTGAAAATGGAAAGATTTCTCCTGAACGTTATAACTCGTATCTAAATATTTTAGAAACACTTCCCGATTCCTGAACTATAAGGTAAAGTACAAGCCTTCAAATATTTTAAAATCTCAGGATCAAGATGGATAGGAAGCTTCCCAATACCCCCTATTTCATTGCCGTCAAGAAATATTTATGTGGTGTTATTTTGTTTCTTGCAATTGGCACACCCGTGTACTCTCAAGTACAGGACTCAGGACAAATTTTACGCGCTGGAACAGAAGATGCACAAGTTTTACTGAAAGAATATTTGAAGCCTTTCGGCGCAGGCTTCGGGGCTGACATGAATTCAGGGTGGTTTACATCTGCACGTCCCTTAAAAAGTTTTGGCTTCGATCTCCGCGCTTCTGTTTCAGCTTCATTAGTCCCTGTAAATCATCGATCATTTGATATCTCAAAGCTGGATTTAAATTCAGTAAAACTTCTTAACGGACCTGCAAAAACCCCCACTGTTTTTGGTGATGATTCGGAGACCAGCACACTTGGCAGTACGGAGTTCAACTCATCAACACAGCAGGAAGAGGAAGTTTATTCGTTTAATATGCCTAAAGGAAGCGGTTATCACATTGTACCGGCCCCCATGGCTCAATTTACGTTGGGATTACCCGGACACACACAAGTTACTCTCCGCTACTCGCCGGAAGTTGTTATTGAGCGTGATTATATGATTCGTTTATTTGGAATCGGTGGCATGGTGGGATTGAATCAACTTTTCTTTGATGATCAGCTACCAATCGATCTCGCTGTTCAGGCAGGTATTATGGATCTGACTGCTCATGCACAATTTAATATTCTTCCGCCCAGAGATCCTCACATTGAAAACCGATTCCAGGAATCGCATTGGGAAGGCCAAGCTATTAAGCTTGATACAAATACCTTTACATCAAACCTGGTTATTGGGAAAAAGTTTTCCATTCTCACCCTCTTTGGCGCCGTTGGATATCAATATGCATCCACAACTATTATCACAGAAGGGCCTTATCCAATCGTTGTCCCTCTTGATGAAGACGATCGTACTTCCGAAAATATTACTCACGAAATACAGAGTGTTGCTGTTCCCATCAATATTACATTGGACGGGGCAAATACCATCCACGCTTTGGGAGGTCTTCAATTGAAATTAGGTTTTATCTCTCTCACAACCAGTTACTCTCTTTCTGAATATTCTACAGTACGCGCTGGCATAGGAATTATAATCAGACCCGGATGATCTTAAACCTTAATTACTGACCTTTTTGGTCTTGTTGAAGCAGATACAGTTGCCATAAATCGGCATTATTTAATTTCAGAAGCGGCTGGATAGCAAGCTTACCCGTTTTACCTATATTATTCTCCAGATATTTTAGCTCTTCAAATTGAGCTTTTGTTTCTGCATCCGGTGGTAGCTCAAAATCGTTCTCCTTCATAATCAAAATCCCTTTGGCTTTGATGGAGAGTTCGAGATACACTCTCAGGTAACAAATAATATCTCCCACGATTTCAGCCGAAAACTTACTTTCTATCGATTTCAGATACCTGCCAATTCTGGATTCCGAGATATTTCCTGCCATCAACATTTGCAACATCTCCATGTCACTGTCTAAACCGGTCCCCAGCCAAGCTCTTGTATTTTGCTCACTTCGCTTGAAAATCAAGTAAAATGTTGGTGGAAGTATGATTAAAATGAGAAGTGTTACGGTAACCGGTGGCAAAAGAAACTGATTGAAAAGCCCATGAATGAAAGCTGCAGCTAAAAAGCCCTGTACATAAATAAACAGATCCGGCCACTCTTTTCGATCGGAAAGATCTTTGATAAGAATGGCAGCGATAGCTGTGGCCCCGCCGTGCATCACAGCAGTGCCAAATCCCCGGACAAACCAAGTCAGCAGACCAGCGTTTGTCAAAGCCTGCATATAGTAGATATTTTCGATGATGGCAAAACCCGTTCCGACAGCAAATCCAAGAATTGCAGTATCCACTGCGAAGCCAACTTTTCTGGACCGAATGAGATAGATTACAAACAGAATTTTAAAAAGCTCTTCGGTTACCGGGGCTATGAATCTCGAAAACTGAAAAGATTCTATACCCAGCCAACTAATAAGATTATAGTTAGCAAATATGGCAGCAAAAGCAGTTAGCGAGCCGATGAAAATAGCACCCAGTGTTTGACGAAATGTTATAAGTTTAAAGCTGTCAATAGCCCTCATAAAAATCAGATATAGAAGGATCGGCAGGAAGGCGATGGCTATTTCGAATGCAGTATAAATTGGCTCTTCTGTTTTACAGATTTAATGTGATTGGCTTTATCTCATCAACCGGAGTGATATCATCCATTCGTCTCCACGATCACCGGTATCGTGATTCCATGCAGATCCGTACCCGATCGAAAATGTGGATTCAAGTATTGAAAATATCACCATTCGAATATCCAGTTGAGCTCCAACATTATAAAATCTTCCTCTGTATAAATCATCATCAATATTTGTAATCAGTCCTGTTGAGAAAAGATTCAACTGAGCCCAATTTGCATACAAATTCAAGAAACCTGCCCTTTTGAAACGAATCGGGGGAGTTGCCCACTCAGCCATTAGTTTACCAAAATTATTTGCTGGTATTGCATTCAGTTCCGCTCCTGGAAAAGAGTAAAAACGGCGATACTGTCTGCTGTTTTGATTATCAATCCAGTTATTTCCAAATCCGCCAAAGTAGAAATTTCCAAGTGGTTCACGCCTGGGAGAAAAGGAGATGCCCGCCGAAGACCGCAACCAAAGTGATGAATGTTCGAAAGGGAGTTCAAAACCGATATCAAGGTTCTGGTTGATCCTCGGGAAAAGTTTACTATCTCCGTAATTGTTTGAGCTGGTCAATTCCCATTCAAACCCTTTTTCATAATCCACCGCTCCTAAAGAGTTTTGCAAAGCCTGGTAAGAAAGTGAACTGTTCAATGCTACAAATTCACTAAAAGATGTGGTAATATTTTGGAAATCCGGGAGGCGCTCCATCCCGCCATAGTATGCCGAAGAGATATCAAAATGGACCGTTTTTTCAACATCTTTATAGAGCTCAGTATTATAACCTAAACCAACTGAATACCCTTTACGGCTTCGTTTGGTGGGGCCAAACAGATCGTAGAAATCAGCACCGTTATAGTTTCCAAAAAATCTCCAGTGAGGCATTTCATATAAAAAAGAGGCGTGAAAATATTCGTCTTTACCCAAACCTGAATATGGTGTATACGAAGCCGTAATTGCCAGATCATGCAGACGAAGGTCATCGCTAAAGTTAAATCTCAATCCCGCAGCTGCATAATCCTTAAATCCCTGAACAATTGGATATGCAGAAACAAGTGACAGGTTTCCTATGGATGAGTAATCTGACCGATCGGTAATCAGAGCGTCCGCATCAATGTTTTCTGAATCCGGTGGTGGCAACATCCAATCGATCACTTCAGGATGATTTTCTACAATTTCCTGCCCCAAAAAATTGATTGAACTTACATTGGAGACCGGTTCATTTTTAATTTTTACAGGCAAAAACCCGGTCCCCGTATATTCAAAAGCTATCAGCGTATCATCGTTTAGAGGTATCGGTTTGAAATAACCGGTCTCAACATTCGTCAGCCATCGAATCTCTTCATTCTCGATGTTGTAACGAACGATGTTTGAAACTCCGCTGTAATACGTGGATCCGAAAAGGTACTTCCCATCATCCGAAAATTGAAAGTTAGATGGAGAACTGACCTCAAAATCGAACAGTTCTCTGGGCTTAAATATACCGGCCTTTAAAGAGTCCGTATTGAGCATCACAAGTCGCTGATCACCACTTACATCCCCAATTGCAGCACTCATCCATTTAGCATCCGGTGAAAGATCAATATCAAAAATATCTTCGCCATACGGCATCGAGTAAATTCTATCCCACTGATTATACGGCGGAGGAATCTGAACGATCGATACAATTCCATTCAGATGACGAATGCCCCAAAGCGACTTATCATTTTCATTGAAAACAAGATCGCCTGTACGAACATCTTCCATTAACTTTTGTGAATCACCGGTTTCAACATTCACGGAATAAAGATCCCGCCACTCATTATTGTCGTTTGTGTAAAAAAGTGTACCAGAATCCGGATCATATGCAAGAGAACTCACAAAATAGAGTGCCGATCCTCTGATGTCCGTAATCCTTTCCATTTCGCCGGTATGTGGGTTTAGCGAGGTGATGTGAGAAACTGTTCCGGGCAAATCAACGGCCATGTAGATACGGTCGTTTTCCTCATCATAAATACCACTTGAAACGCCGCCAAGAGGTCGCGGGGTTAATACTTCACGCTCTGTAATTGGGTTTTGACGAATTCGTTTTAAATTTTGTTGCTGCCATTCATTTTCCCAATCAATCCAGTTTGACCACTCTTCATCAAGAGAGTTTCCATACACATTTTCGAACTGGCTTGCATAAAATGCTTTGCTGTCATCCGAACGGCTCACCCAATTGAGCAGTGACTGCGGACCGTATTGAAGAGACAAATAACTCATAAAACGAGTACCATACATATACGAATTTGCGCCAACCTGGAAGTCGGCCGTTGTACCTTCAGACTCGAGGCCTACCGCATCGTAAATGTAAGATGAATCCCGAACCATCGTTCGAAACATCATCTCATCATAGGCTCCCATCACTCTTCCGATTCCGCCGGACATCCACGTGGTCATATATTCTGCAATTCCCTCATGATACCATCGAGGCGCAAAAATTCGCGGAGCCGTCAGATACGTATAGAACATGGAAACCGGGTTATCCCGGCTGGGATACACTTTGCCGGAAAACAGTTTCCGAAAAAATTGGTCTGAATCGTTGGGTTTATCTTGCGCAATAATATGAACCAATTCATGGTTCATCAGCACATTTATTCGCTCATTTGCAGGGTTAGTCTCATAGGCATAACTGTAAGGTGCAATTCCCATCAAAATAATATTATTGGGTACGGCTGATGCTCCCCCATTGGCAAAATCACCATAATCAGACATAATCACACTGACGGGTTCTGTCAGATCATAATTGAACTTTTCTTTGTGAAATCTGAGCGAATTGGTATAACTGCGAACCGTGTGATTGAGCAGATACTGATGACCGAAATTATAGTAGATAAGATTCAGATCGTCCGTTTTAACAGACTTAAATTGCCCAACTGCTTTACAATTCACCGCTAAAGAGATACTGGCTGCCGTTATCAGAAAAATGATTGAACGTTTTAGAAAGTGCCCCATTCGTTGTCCAAATATTCTATCTGTTAAAGTTCAAAGCCAATTTTTTAAAACCCCAAAACTTTTTCGACATTGTGAAGTAATACAAATAATAAAAGAAAAATGCCTCATTTCACTGAGACATTTTTTTGTCTTTTTGCTCAACTAAATTTTTGAAAACCCCTTAAGCGACCGGCATCAGATAGCCGGCCGCAAAAAAGCATCTCTTTAATTAAAATCAGGACTGGCCATCAGTTGATAAAAGTCTGGACTGGCCATCAATTGATTGAAATCCGGATTGGCAATTAATTGATTAAAAGATGGGTTTGCCATAAGCTGATTAAAATCTGGGCTGGCCATTAACTGATTAAAGTCTTGGTTGGCCATCAACTGCGCGAAATCCGGGCTCGCCATCAGTTGATTAAAATCTGGATTGGCTACTAACTGGTTGAAGTCTGGGCTAGCTACCAATTGCTTAAAGTCCGGGTTGGCCATCAGCTGTGCAAAATCGGGGCTGGCCATGAGTTGGCTGAAATCCTGGCTTGCAATGAGTTGGTTGAAGTCTGGGCTCGCCATCAGTTGATTAAAACTTGGGTTCGCTATCAGTTGTTTAAAATCCGGATTGGCCATCAGTTGATTAAAATCCGGGTTTGCGATCAGTTGATTAAAATCCGGATTGGCAATTAATTGATTGAATGCTGCATTTTCCATCAACTGGTTAAAGTCTGGACTTGCCATTAACTGATTGAATGCCGGACTCGCTGTCAACTGATTAAAATCAGAGCTTGCAACAAGCTGTTTAAAATTGGGACTTGCAACTAACTGGTTAAAATCAGGGCTGGCCATGAGTTGGCTGAAATCAGAACTGGCTATTAATTGATTGAAGTTCGGATTCGCCATCAATTGATTAAACGAAGCACTTGCAAACAATTGATTAAAATCCGGACTGGCGACCAATTGGTTAAAATCAGGATTTGCAATAAGTTGATTAAACTCCGCACTGGCGAAAAGCTGATTAAAGTCGGAACTTGCTACTAACTGGTTAAACGCCGGATTCGCCATCAATTTATAAAAATCCGCACTCGCAAAAAGCTGATTAAATTCAGGACTCGCCATCAATTTTGAAAACGTTTCATTCGTAGCAATTGCTTGTAACTCACCTGTTTCAACCAATCGTTGGAAATCATCACTTTGTAAAATTTGCTGTGTTTCTTCACTGTCAAGATCAACATCGGATTCTGTTATTTGCGTACCCCTGTATCGATCGGCCTGTTCAATTCCATCAGTACCGGTTGTTGTACCTGAATCAGTAGTACCAATTGTACCCGATACTTCACTTGGTTGTGGCTGTGTAAAGTCTTGTGTAACAAATACTACGGCTACAACCACTGCTGCGGCTGCAAGAATCGCTGCTGTTCTACCCGAAAACATTTTTGAGTCAGGCATTTGATCCTCCTTTTTGAGTTTATGGATATTAGTCTGTTGTACTTCCCTGGTTTTACTTTTCTTTGAAATTTCCTCTTTTATATTTAGTGAAAGGTCTTCAGGAGCCTCAATTTCTTCTTTCAAATCTTTCATTTGCTCTGCAAACTCCAGCAAATCATTATATAAAGATCGAGCTTCCTCATCATTCTCCAGGATTGATTGTACTGTGTTACTCTCCTCAGGTGAATTCTCACCGTCGATTTCAGCCTGGATTAATTTTATGATGTGATTTTCCATCGTTTCTTAAACTTAAATTAGAAGCTCTTGTGTTTCTGTAAGAGCAACTTTGTTATGTGATTTACTTTAAGTACACACCTATACCGAAAAAGTTGGTGAGTTTTTTAAATTTTTTTTGAAAAGCTGTTTTTACCCCTTATCGATCGATAAAAAGGAGTTCGCGGAGTTTTATCCGGGCACCATATAATCTTGACTTTACCTTTTTTTCATCAATACTCAACGCTTGTGCGATTTCTGCGTAGCTAAGTTCATCGAAATGTCGCAAGTAAATGACAGAACTGAATTTTTGATCCAGAGAATCAATAGCTTTATAAAGTTGTCTGTTTTTCTCTTTCCGGATGATTTTAATAAAAGGGTTTTCCCCATCTGAATGATTTGGAGAAAGACTCTCCGTTTTATTATCTCCTCGAACGTTGTTCAGGGCTTCATTTTTTATGATTCGATACAGCCAACTGTAAAACTTATATTTGGGATCGTAAGTCTCAAGCTTCTCCCAAGATTTTACAAACCCGATTTGAGTTACATCTTTAGCAACAGCCGGATCTTTTACAATGGACAAAGCAATTCTGTACATGGTTAATTGATAGCGATCAACCAATTCGTCAAATGCCCTGTTATTGCCCCGTAAACACAGATTAACAAGTTCTTTATCACTCGCCCCAGTCATAAAGATTTATTTTTTTAGCGTTTATTTTAAACTACATCTTTAAATGAACCAGACAAAGGTTCTATAATTTTTTCTACTATTTAATTGTAAATATCTGATCAAGCCGAGTGAATTTGAAAACGTCTCTAACGTGATTATTCATGTTTTTTAATACTACTGTTTCCCCGCTCTCATCTAATCGCTTGTATGTATTCACAAGAATGCTGAGTCCCATACTCGAAATGTAGTCCAAGTCAGACATATCAATCGTAACTGATTGTTCATGCTTAGAGAGTTGGTTGGCCGCTTTCTCTGCCTGGCTGGCATCTAACCGGCCAATAAATTTCAACTCATTAGCACTTTTCTTTTCGATAGTCAGCATTCTAAATCCTCAAATATTTTTAATTATGGTGATTTTTGATACCCCGTTCAGGTGTTCAAATTTCACTTCATCCATCAATTGGTTTACAAGAAAAATTCCTAGTCCACCGGATTTTTTTTTGGCGATGTAATCATCGAAATCCATTTCAGTTGTTTGAGTTAAGTCAAAAGGCTCTTCTTCATGATCTGTTAGGCAGGTTAGTATTTGACCGTTTTCAGTTTTAATAGATATTTCTATGGCCTCGGTTGAGCTTGCATTGTGGCGAACCATATTCGTAAAAATCTCTTCTACAGAGAGTTCAATATCATGGAGATTCCTTTTGCTTACATGAAATTTTTCTCCACTGCCTTCTATAAAATTGAAGATATTCTCCAATTCATTAATGCTTCTTTTAAATGTTTTTGCACTCTTCATTAATTGAGCTAATAATTATTTGGAAATCATCTACCTCAATTTCATCGCCAATATAATAGAAAATTTATACCATTCTGCTTTTTAAATTTATTATAATTGCTTTTTTAGGTTCTACTTCAATATTTATTTATTAAGCTAGTTCTAGCTTTTAATAATTTTAATTGTAATTTTTATTTATAATCTAATTTAAATACAAGGAGACTATGAACTATAGTATAAATGAAAAATATAATTGCGTAGTTATCGATCTGAAGGGGCGAGTCATGGGGGGACCTGATGCCGAAACGTTTTCAAATGAAATTCACAAACTCATAGATGAAGGGAAAAAACAGATTATTATCAATCTTGAAATTTTTAAATTTATGAATTCTTCGGGTTTGGGGATTTTAATTGGCGGACTCAATACAGTTCGGAAAAACGACGGCGATATTAAACTCTGCAATGCCGACAAACGAATTTCAAGCCTGCTTATGGTTTCACAGTTAAATACTGTTTTTGATCACTACACCAGCCTGGATGAGGCATTAGAAGCTTACAATTAATCAGTCCACTTTTTGTCATTTTAAACATTTTGGGGAATTTGCATTCTTTTTGATGGAATGCTCACCCCAAAAAGTTTTAGATGAATCTCTCCGTTATGCCTGATCTATACGTTGCCGACAAAACGTTTAAAGCAAGTAAAGAGATTGAAAAAGGCGATTACGAAAACTGCCGGTTTATTAACTGCATTCTGCCAAATTTCGATCTTTCCGGAATTAGTTTTATTGAATGTGAATTTGAAAATTGCGACCTCAGTTCAACGAAACTCTACGATACCTCTTTTAAAACGGTTTCTTTTATTGAATCAAAATTGGTGGGATTACGATTTGAAGAGTGTAGCGAATTTCTCTTCTCTCCTCATTTCCGGGATTGTAATCTGAACCTCTCCTCTTTTTACCAGATGAAACCGAAAAGCATTTCATTCCGGAATTGTAAACTTACAGAAGTGGATTTTACAGAAGCAGAATTGGCTGAAACGCTATTTGATCATTGTGATCTCAATTCCGCAATCTTTAAAAATACAGATCTTCAGAAATCGGACTTCAGAACGTCTTACAATTTTTTGATTGATCCGGAAATGAACAATATTGAGAAGGCAAAGTTCTCACTTGAGGGCCTGCCCGGCTTACTACAGAAGTATAATCTTGCAATTGATTAACAAACAGCAGAGGCTATCATGACCTACATGATCATCGAAACCTTCAAGCCGGGAAAAGTGAAAGAGATTTACAAACGTCTCGAGGAAAAAGGACGCATGCAACCGACGGGTCTCACCTACATCAATAGCTGGATTGATGAGAACTTGGAAAAATGTTACCAGGTGATGGAAACCGACTCCATCGATAACATCCACCAATGGATTTCCAACTGGGATGATGTGATGGAGTTTGAGATTGTGCCGGTTATTTCATCAGCAGAAGCGAAAGAGAAAGCTCTCTTCTAGTTTTTTGACATTAATTCTAGTCTCGATGCTCTGCTTC
>CAYRDO010000003.1:38032-42278 GCA_964422985.1 uncultured Rhodohalobacter sp.
GCCAGTTTGATGATATCCGCAGCCGTTCCCTGGATCGGCATGTTGATCGCCGTCCGCTCCGCAAATCCGCGAACATTCCAGTTACCTGATTTGATATCGGGAATATAACGCCGTCGACCCATCAGGGTTTTCACATAACCATGCTCGCGGGCAAATGCTTTCGTATCGTTGATGTAATTCAGGATATTCGGGAATCGCTCAAAATATTGATCAATCATATCTTTGCCTTCACTATTCTCAATTCCCAATCGCGATGCCAATCCATACGCGCTCACTCCATAAGGAATCCCGAAATTTACCTCCTTAGCTTTTCGGCGGTGATCGGGAGTTGCGTCATCAATCGAATCCAAATCAAAAATCTCTTTGGCCGTTCTGGAATGGATATCTTCATCATTTAAAAACGCCTCAATCATCGCGTTATCTTTAGCGATGTGAGCAATTACACGAAGTTCCACCTGAGAATAATCGGCGGACATCAACTTGAACCCAACCTCCGCTATAAATGCTTTACGGATTTCACGTCCGCGCTCCGTTCGAATCGGAATGTTCTGCAGGTTTGGGTTTGATGATGCCAATCTTCCCGTTGCCGCCACACTCTGATTGAATTCGGTGTGAACACGTCCCGTATCGGGATTGATCAGTGCCGGCAATGCATCAACATACGTAGATTTTAGTTTGGTTAACTGACGATAATCCAGAATTAAACTCGGCATTTCATACTTTGGCGCCAGGTTTGTCAAAACTGATTCAGCCGTTGAGTACTGACCCGTTTTCGTTTTTTTGCCGGACGGAAGCCCCATTTTTTCAAACAGGATGGTTCCCAATTGCTGAGGAGAATTAATGTTAAACTCCTCCCCTGCTTTTTCATAGATCTCCTCTTCCAATTCTTTCAAATCCTCGGCCAGTTCTACAGAGAACTGAGCAAGCATCTCCTTGTCCAGCTTCACGCCTTTATACTCCATGTCAGCCAGCACTTCCATCAGCGGATAATCCACCTCGTAGGCGATCTCTTCCAGCTCATCCTTCTTAAGCTGTTCACTCAAAATCTCATACAATCGAAGCGTAATATCAGAATCTTCACAAGCATAGAGATAGACATCATCCAAAATAAGATCAGACATTGTTTTTTGATTTTTCCCCTTTCCGATTAAATCTTCGATGGGAACCGGTTTGTAATTCAAAAGGCCTTTTGAGAGCTCGTCCATTTTTAATTTTTGAGTTGCATCCACCAAATAAGCCGCAACCATTGTGTCGAATGCTTTTCCTTTGATTTCGACCCCCGCTCGCTTCAGCATTAAATAATCAAACTTGTAATTATGGGCGATTTTTGTGGAGTTTGGATTTTCAAAAATCGGTCGAACCAGCTCAATCACTTGATTCTGATCGAGTCCTCCTTCAACATTTACCGGAATGTAATAACCCGTTCCTGCAGTAGCCGAAAATGAGATTCCAACAAGTCCTGCAGAAACCGGATCAGGACTATCGGTTTCCGTATCAAAACAGATCTCTTTTTGATCTTTTAAAGCTTCAACTACTTTTTTTAGATGATCAATGGAGTTAACCAATTCATAGTTAACTTTTTCCTCATCCAATTCCTGTTTTGGAGCTTCTTCCTTAAACGAACCAAACAGATCCACTTGATCGCCGCTTTTTTCAGCAACAGGTCCCTGCTCAACCAAATATTTTCGAGTAAGCGTTCGGAATTCCATTCGTTTGAAAAAGAGACCTAATTTTTTCTTGTCGGGTCCTTTCCACTCAAGCTTTTCCCAATCCTGCACGTCCGGTACATCGGTGATGATCGTTACCATTTTCTTCGCCTGAAGTGCCTGATCGGCATATTCTGTCAATCCCTCTCGCGCTCTTTTTCCTGAAATATTCGGCGCTGCTTCTATCGCCGCTTCCAGTGATCCATATTTTTTCACGAGCTTTGGAGCTCCCTTTTTACCGATACCGGGTACGCCCGGGATGTTATCGGAATTGTCTCCAATCATCGCTAAAACATCGATCACTTTTTCGGGATAAACGCCGAAATAATCCTTCACTCCTTCCCTGTCGATGATATTAAATCCGCCATCCTTATTGTCCGGCTTCATCATTTTGATATGGTCATGAACCAGCTGCATAAAATCTTTATCGGGGGTGACGAGCATCACATCTACATCATCAGCATTGGCCCCGTTTGCCACTGTCCCGATGATGTCATCCGCCTCATATCCATGCTGCTCGATGCAGGGAATTCCCCACGCTTCCAGCATCTCTTTCATAAGCGGAATGCCTACTTTTAACTCCTCGGGCTGCGGCGGACGATTGGCCTTGTACTCTTCATCAATCTCGTGTCGGAACGTAGGCTCGTGGGTATCCCATGCCACAGCAATATGCGTTGGCTGATCTTCTTCCAGCATCTTTTCAACCGTGTTGGCAAATCCTAAAATCGGTCCGGTTGGAATTCCCTCTGAATTTTTAAGTCGACTATTGATAAATGCGAAATGTGCCCGATAAGCGAGCGCCATTCCATCAAGTAAAAAAAGTTTCTTCTTTGACATTCTACCTTCGTTAATCAGATTAAATTTCTTTCTATGATTCTACTTCTTCCTCTTCAAGCACACCGGCCCACTCTTTGAGTTGAGCGATCTCATCAGCCCATCGTTCGGTGTTGGGAGTTTCTAAAATCAATGGAATTCCGTCAAAACGCGAATCCTCCATAATTAGTTGGAAAGGTTTCCAGCCGATCAGGCCATCCCCCAAACTTTCATGCCGATCCACTTTAGAACCAAGAGCTTTCTTTGAATCGTTGAGATGCATTCCCATTAATTTGTCGAATCCCACAATCAGATCAAACTGGTTAAACGTTTCCTCAAAACCAATTTCGGTTGAGATATCATAACCTGCGGCAAACGCATGAGCTGTATCAATACAAACACCTACTCGATCTTTTTGTTCAACTTTTTCTATCATTGCTGCAAGATGCTCAAACCGGTATCCCATATTTGTACCTTGGCCGGCTGTATTTTCAATAACGGCTTTTACAAATTCGGTTTGATCTAACGCCTCATTAATCGATTCGGCAATAACTTTGATACAATCGTCTTCACTAATTTTTTTTAGATGGCTTCCCGGGTGAAAATTCAGCTTTTGGATTCCAAGTAATTCACATCGCTGAAGTTCATCCAAAAAGGCATCACGGGATTTTTTCAGTCCCTCTTTCTCAGGATGCCCGAGATTGATCAGGTAGCTGTCATGGGGCATCACAGCTTCCATCGGATAATTTAAATCTCTGCAAGCTTTTTTAAATTCTGTGATATTCTCTTCCGAGAGTGGTTTAGCATTCCATCGGCGCTGATTTTTTGTGAAGAGTGCAAATCCTGTTGCACCTATTTTATGTGCCCGTTTTGGTGAATTTTCGACCCCGCCAGCTGCGCTGACATGTGCTCCAATAAATTTCATCAAATCTGTTTCGGTTATTGTTTTTGCCAAAGGTACGAATGACAATTCGGTTACTGAAATTAAATCAATCTTTGATCTGTTGTAAACTTCTGTGAAGAATTTGCAAATCATCAAAAAAGAATCTACTATAATTGCAGCGGTTCGATTTCTGGTATAAAAAAGACCAAATCTTATGAGTACGAAGCATAGCGACATTTCACCACGCCGTTCAAAGATAATTGAAGTATTGGAGGAAGCCGGAGAGGAGCTTCAAATCAGAGAGATCGTAAAACGAACGGATCTCGATTATAACAATGCCCGAAGTGCTCTGTCTGAAATGACATCGATGGGACTTTTAGAACGTGTTCACCGAGGAGTTTATGACCTTCCCGAACGCGTTCAGAAAAAAGAGATGGAATCGCCCGATCATCCCATCCAGAAGATTCTTCAAAACCAGCAGATTCTGAAGGTGTTACTGAATACCGTCATCACCAACAAAGCGTTGATGGAAGCTTTACTTCTTGGTCAACAAGAGATCATACAAGCTCTGAGAACCCTCAGCACAAATAACGAAGAGGATGAAGAAGCGATCAAGAACCTGGAAGAAGTATTTGCAAAACGAATTGAATGGCATTTTGATGTTGCCGCCGAACAAGTAACTGCCCAATACACGAAACTCCCCGAAGAAGTTTTTGATGTGTTGGTTGCCCCCCTTACTCGAGACAAAGATTCCAAGAATAAAATTTGGGATCCATTGAAGAATAAAGAGTTCAAGAAGAAAAAAAAACAAGCAAATATATTTCCTAATTTGGTTTTTTGTTTT
>CAYRDO010000003.1:42288-47200 GCA_964422985.1 uncultured Rhodohalobacter sp.
GTTCTATTCGGTGAGGAAACCAAGGGGAAGATATTATAGAGAAGCGCCAAGAAATTAAAAGCAGGTAGTTCTCTCTTCCACTACTGTTAATTTTCAACTATTTCCTACAAATCCATGTGCCACCACTGAGTGTTTCACTGGTTTTTGGCTTCCTGCAACATCTTTACACAGCAGTTTTTTCTCAAATCTTTGATGCATAATTAGTATCATGATTGGGAATTTTAACCAATCCATCCATCTCCTTGAAAATAAAAGTACCGCACACGCTTGCCCTTCTCTTTTTGTTGATGATTGCTTCCCTTGTTCTTACATGGATTATTCCATCCGGTCAATTTGAAACAACGGTGAATGAAGCCGGTCGGGAAGTTGTAGTTCCCGGCTCTTATGAAACGATTGAAGACAAGGAATATCTGCCAATTACAGCTCTCTTTACGGCGATCCCAAGGGCCTTTGCGGATGCGCAGGGAATCATTTTCTTTGTGCTGATTATTGGAGGATCACTGGCGGTCATTCGTGAAACGGGTGCGATTGATGCACTTTTGGGGAAAGTGTTAAATCGATTTGGCGATCAGCCGGGCCCTCTTCTTTTTTTCATGATGATGGCGTTTGCTATTGCATCGGCCACCCTGGGAATGGCTGAAGAGTATATTCCATTTGCGATTATTTTGGTTTCTCTGTGTCTAGCCCTCAATATGGATGCAATCACCGCAATCGGGACAATGGTTGTTGGCTATGGAATCGGTTACGGTATTGCTATTCTCAATCCGTTTACACTTCTAATTGCCCAGGATATTGCTGAGGTACAACCCACATCCGGTATGTGGTACCGATTGATTCTGGCGGTTCCGTTACTCATTGTAGGTTTTCATCATGTGTGGAGTTACGCTCAAAAAGTGCGCAATAACCCGGACGCAAGTTTGATGAAAGGAATCGATCAGGATGAACACGAAGTGATTGAATACCCTCAAATGGATCGGAAAAAGATGGTCGTACTCGGTCTGACAATCGCAGCTCTCGTTATGGTTGTGATAGGCATTGGACTCTGGCACTGGTATATCATTGAACTTGGCGCTGTTTTCTTTGCCCTTGCTATTCTTGCAGGTTTATTTGGAGGAATGGGCGTCAATAATACCGCTTCTACTTTTTCTGCGGGTGCAGCAGAGCTGACCGGGACTGCACTTCTGATTGGTTTTGCCAGATGTATCGCATTGCTGATGGAGGATGGTGAAATCCTTCACACTGTCGTTCATGGTTTAGCCACCCCTCTCTCCTATGCCGGTGCTGAGATTGCCGCTATCGGGATGCTGGGTGTGCAGAGTATCTTGAACTTTTTTATTCCTTCCGGCAGCGGACAGGCATTTGTCACCATGCCACTGATGGCACCGATTGGAGATATTGTTGGAGTCTCCCGCCAGGTATCCGTTTTATGTTACCAGCTTGGCGATGGTTTGATGAATATGATCGTACCAACCAACGCCGTTTTGATGGGTATCCTGGGGCTCGCAAATATCCCGTATGAAAGATGGTTTCGGTTTATCTACCCATTGATGATTAAATTGTTAGTGATTTGTGCGATTGGAATTTCAATCGCTGTTATAATTGGATATTCATAAAGCACTGAACGCCAGTTATTTACAGTCTTAATTTATAGTGGAATACTTCATGAAAAAGAAGTATGTTAGAGATGTTAGACTTGTTATAACAAAGCATTTGGATTGAAGTATTGAATGCATTTCAATTATAATCAAACCACTTAGCATATGCAGCTCATTAAATTTCTCTTCTTTTTCACGATACTTTTAATCATTGTGGCTTTTCTTGGATTTATTAGTTGGAGCACCCTCGGATTTATCATCGCTTCAATGGTGGGACTTGTAATTTTTGGCTTTGCCGTATTTATCATTTATACGAGTCTTACCAAAAATGGAAAGCCTGCACACTAGAGGTTAAAAAGTCGAATGTTATTAGATGTTCGTTTGATGATTCCTCGGCTGGCAAATTGTAGTTCTCGTCTGCCGAATCATTCTGACAAAAGCTTCCGAATTCGACAGACAACCTGAACTTGGCAACCGATCAGCCTAAATTCTCAGACGGATCCCAGAAATGCTTTTCGATATCAATTGTATATTCTTCAGTGAATTCTACTCCTTCTTGTTCTAAACGCTCGCGCATAGAATCCTCAGGGAAATACGCCCGACCGGTCAGCTGACCAAGTCTGTTTACGACGCGATGTGCCGGATAATTTTCTCCCTCTTTTGATATCAAATTATTCAACGCATATCCCACCATTCTTGCACCGGACCGAACGCCTAAATATCCTGCAATAGCTCCATAGGTTGTTACTTTACCGGATGGAATTTCGGCAACTACATCATAAACGCGTTGATAGAAATCTTCTCGCTTCATATGATTTTTCTATATTCACCTATCTGATTTCTTAAATATAGCCGATTTCACATTCTATGAAAGCAACCAACATTGTATTCTCACTTTTCTTCTTGATCTTCCTCGGATGCAATCAACCAAACCAAACCGATGAAAAAGTCTCTCAAAAATTTCAAATTGAAGAGATCACGATTGATGATCTGCAAGCCGGATATGAAAATGGCGACTTTACGATCAAAGAAGTCGTTCAGGCTTACATCGATAGAATTCAACGAATCGATCAATCGGGACCTGAACTCAACTCTTATATCTATGTAAATCCTGACGCGATTTCTGTTGCCGAAGAATTGGATCAGGAATTGGCGGACGGTAATTCTAGAGGAGTACTTCATGGAATTCCAATTGTGTTAAAAGACAATATCGACACATTTGATATGCCTACCACTGCCGGATCTCGGTTCATGGAAGGTTCCATTCCGCCTAATGATGCCTTCATCGTACGGAAATTGCGAGAACAGGGAGCCGTTATTCTGGGCAAAGCAAACCTGAGTGAATGGGCAAATTTTCACAGTGATTTCTCCTCCAGCGGATGGAGCGGACTCGGCGGTCAGACCAAAAACCCGTATGACCTCACCCGAAATCCATGCGGTTCCAGTGCGGGATCAGGTGTTGCTGCATCTGCTAATTTAGCTGCAATTACCATCGGCACGGAAACCAACGGTTCCATTGTCTGTCCCTCAAATGCGAACGGTATCGTCGGCCTGAAACCAACGGTGGGTTTGTGGAGCCGGGACGGCATCATTCCTATCTCCTATCATACCGACAGTGCCGGACCTATGACCCGAACCGTCCGCGATGCCGCAATTCTTTTGGGAGCATTGGCCGGATCAGATCCAAATGATGAACTCACCGAACCAAGCGATGAACATCGGTTTAATGATTACACTCAATTTCTGAACGAGGATGGGATCAAAGGAAAACGAATCGGATTTTACACGAGTCCAATGGGAAATCATTTCCGGGTAGATACACTTATGAATCAGGCTGTTGAATATTTTAAAGAACAGGGCGCCACTATTGTTGAAATCGACGAAATCACAGAAGAAAATATTGGTGGTGATGCATTCCAGGTGTTGCTCTATGAATTTAAAGATGGCTTGAACAAATACTTTGAATCACTTGGAGAGAACGCACCGGTATCAAACATTGAGGAATTGGCCGAAATGACTAAAGAATCACCCATCGAACAAGAGAAATTTGACCGAACTTTAATTATTGATGCGGCAGAAAAGGGAGATCTTAATTCAGATGAATATCAAAATGCACTGGAAAAAATGCTCAGAATTAGTCGTGAGGAAGGAATTGACCGAGTGATGGACGAGCATAATCTGGATGCAATCATCTCTCCCACCGGATCACCGGCATGGAAAACCGATCTCATTTTAGGCGATAATTTTTCACTATCATCCAGTTCGCCGTCAGCAAGAGCGGGTTATCCTATTATAAGTGTTCCCATGGGAAATATTGAAGGTTTGCCGGTGGGTCTCTCTATTTTTGGACGGGCATGGAGCGAACCGGTTTTACTCGAACTTGCCTATGCCTACGAACAAGGAACGAATCACAGAATAATCCCTGAGTTTAACGAATGAATTCGATTTACACCATGAATTGTTGATATAACTTCTAACTATCTGTTTATTTGTGATTTATAATCACAAAAATTACTACACAGACATCAATAAATAATTACAAAGAAAAACCTCATTAATTCATACTTTTATACCCTTAAATATTAATGATTCTATTCTGATTGAATGAAAAATAATTATTTCGAATTGGTCGATCAGACCTATGATTTTCCTCAAAATGGTTTTGATCTGCTCAACGGGACTCTCAGTTTTAATAATGTGGACCTTGTTCATCTAATTGAAAAATATGGGACTCCTTTTCGCCTCACATATCTACCCAGCATCCAGAATAAAATTAAAACCGCCCGAAAGCTCTTTAATGACGCAATTGAGGAGCATAACTACAGCGGGCGCTACGAATTTTGTTACTGTACCAAATGCTGTCACTTCAATCATGTAGTAAGTAAGGCGCTGAAAGAAAATGTATCGCTCGAAACGTCTTCTTCTTTTGATATTGACCTCATCGAAAGTTTGCATAAAAAAGGGAAGCTTGATAAAGATAAAACGATCGTACATAATGGATATAAAACCGATAATTATATCCGCAAAATTGGTCGGTTGATTAACAACGGATTTTCGAACTCTATTTCCGTTCTCGATAACATGCGGGAGCTTGAGAAATTAAAAACCATCAAGACAGACAAAAAAATTAAGATTGGTCTGAGAATCTGTATCGAAGAAGATCCACAGGCCGCCTATTACACTTCAAGAATGGGAATCAATAAGCGAGAAATCATCGATTTTATTCAGGATAAAATTGTTGGAGATGATCGGTTTGAACTCACCATGGATCACTTTTTTGTGGATTCCGGAATCAGCGATAACATGTACTACTGGAA
>CAYRDO010000004.1:0-39356 GCA_964422985.1 uncultured Rhodohalobacter sp.
ATATGAATTGTTCATTCCATTTCTAACGACGAATCATTGAATCTTTCCAAACCCTTCAAACATTTTTACTTTCTGCTAACAACAAAGCTCTTATCTTGTAAAGAAAAAGACAGACAGCTATGCATCTATTGGTTTCAATTTTACTACTTACAGGCTTTTTTACGGATTCAAATCAGACAGAAAGGTGGGGACAAATCGGGCATTACGTAACCGGTGAAATTGCCGAACAACATCTTAACGATCTGGCTAAGGCACGGGTTCAACACATACTAGGGGATCGATCCATTGCCATTTCGACGGTTTGGATGGACGATATTCGTTCCGATGACAACTACGATTTCGATACCTGGCACTATACAACCATCCCGGATGGAGAAGAATATGACCCAAGTATTCAACCTGAAAGCGGAGATATAATCGGAGCGCTGGAAACATTAATTGCTGAATTGAAAGAGGGAAACTTATCAGCGGAAGAGGAGAGCGAAAAGTTGAAGCTTGTACTTCATATGATAGGGGATATTCATCAGCCGTTGCATGTGGGAACCGGGGAAGACCGAGGCGGAAATGACGTTCGTCTGCAGTGGTTTGGCGATGATTCCAACCTGCACAGCGTTTGGGACAGCGGGATGATTGAATCGTTTCAAATGAGTTATACCGAATTGGCAGAAGAACTGGATACCGCTACCCACGATCAGATTGAAGATTGGCAGGATGATTCCGTCAGAGATTGGGCATACGAATCGATGGAATACCGCGATGAGGTCTATGACCTGCCCGATAACATGCGCCTGAGCTATGAATACCGCTATTATAAAAAAGGCATTATCTATAAGCGATTACTTCAGGCAGGCATTCGAATGGCCGGTGTGCTGAACGAAATTTATGGAAAATGAGCTATTCGGCT
The DNA here is from genome assembly GCA_964422985.1 of uncultured Rhodohalobacter sp. Taxonomy (GTDB): domain Bacteria; phylum Bacteroidota; class Rhodothermia; order Balneolales; family Balneolaceae; genus Rhodohalobacter. The sequence goes on from CAYRDO010000004.1 coordinate 905, forward strand.
GACGATTGTAGTTTTCTTCTGGCGAATCTTTTTTTTTACAGAGGTTAAAGATTCATCGGATGAGTATTTCGATAGTTTAAGATGCTAAGCTCGGAGATATCTCCCCTTGAGGGGAGTACCCGACAGATGTGTCGGGGGAGGGGTGTTCGATCTTACGATTATTCTTCACACCTCCCGCCTGAATTTTCAAATATGCAAAATTCAGTCACCCTTCTAAACTCATCGGATAAGTGCTCCAAACAAATTTATTATGGAGAAGTAAAGTTCTCATCCGATGAATAATCGTTATGAAAATTCCATGCATCTGTTGCTTCCATCTCTTCCAATTCGGCAGGTGAAAAAAACAATCACCAGCTGAAAGTTTTAATCGAGGATCTCGTCTAATACCTTTTTGTGAAGCTTGAAATCTTCCTCACTAAAAAGGACAAATCGAACGAGTTTTACACTTTCCAAATGTTCTGATTCTTCCTTGATGGCTTTCAAAGCAATCGTAGCCGCTTCTTTTTTGGGATAGCCGAAAGCACCGGTCGAAATTGCCGGAAATGCAATTGAAGTGACACCGTTTTCTTCAGCAACTTTCAACGCATTCAAATAGCAATTTTTCAGCAGTTTGTCTGAAGGTTTATCCCGTCCGTAAACCGGACCCAGGCAGTGAATAATATGTTTATTAGGAAAATTCGGAGCTGATGAGATCACAGCTTCTCCCGGTGAGATAGGGGCCATGCTTCGGGTTTCTTGTGTTAGTTCCGGATCACCGATTCTATGGATGGCACCTGCAACTCCGCCACCGGTTCGTAATTGTGCGTTTGCCGCATTTACGATAGCATCACAGTCGGGCTGATCGACTATATTTCCCTGTTTTATTTCTAGGGTTGTATGGTTGAATTTATTTTTGATCATGAGAATGTTAACTAAAAATTATGAAGTTGACTCTCAATTCTTCCTAAAATTTCTCCCGCCGCTCTCAAAAATCACACAAAAAATGTTTGTATTGCCTGTCATACTTTCAAAAAGGCAGAATACGAAGCGCTTTTAAAGGCTAAAATCAACTTAACGTATATGTTTTTTTGTCAGAAATGTGATTGTAAAATACGAAAGCGCTTTCTGTAAAAATAGACATTGTAAGGGCTTTTTTCGAACGATAATGAGGATTCAATTTTACGGCAAAATGAAGAGTGTTAAGACAATATTAAGACCAAAAAATGGAAAGGGCTTCCAATGATGAAAGATGTAATTATGACATTATCATAGAAAAAAGTTTAGAAAAAATATTGGACAAACTCTTGAATTGGGAGTGCTGAGGGCCATAACTTTTAATCGAGTTGATAAAACATCAATCTCAATTAAATCGCAATTAATATTACTTAAAATGAAAGCTCTTAAAATTGTAACCGCAGTTAGTTTCTTACTTGTTGCCAGCTTAACAGTTGCTAACGATGTGTCTGCTGATTCTTCAGTAGCCAAAGATTCAACAGCTGTTGCAAAAGTTGAAAATGAGAAAGCACTCTTTAATAAACTGGAAAAAGGATTGATCAACAATCTGAACTCCAGAATTACAGGAGTTGTAGAATCATCTATGTATAACGCAATCAACTACAAAGTTGCGTATCCTGAATTTTCTTCAGAAAGAGTAGAAGAAATTCTGAACCGGATTGCACTTGAGGGAGAGAGCCATTCATTGAGATATAAAGCATATCTCACACTGGCTTATTACCGAAATCAAGATCAGTTTGATTCTCCTGAAACCCTGCTTTCTTTGCTTGATTACAAGCAACAGAATGGAATCTTCTTCTATCTGCAGGACAAAGTTCAGTCTGAACAATTCACATCTAAAATGAATTAATCCTATTACAGGGCACCTGGCTCAGTTTGTCGAATCAGGTTAGTCCCTAGCTAATCAATGGAGCAGTTTTTATAAGGACTGTAAACCACCACACACCAATCCGGTTGATTCCTTCTTTGTTAGAATGCGAATCGACCGGATTTCATTTTTGTATCATAAAAAAAAGGAGGTTCTCATGCGAACAACAGAGATAAAAGTTTCGAATGGAACCCTGGATTTACCCCAAGAGATTTTATCCTATTTGAATTTGAAGGATGGAGAGACTGTACTTCTGGAAGCGAATGAAGACGGATCTGTGTCCATCCGAAAGAAAGAAACAATCGCCAGTCTGAAAGGAATTATTAAAAAAGGCGAGACCCCCGACCTCCACACAAACGGGGCCTATATATTTGAGGCATCATCAAAACAACGGGAGGAATCATGAAAGCATTGAACAAAGATATTCTACTGGAATATTTAGTTGAGGGCCATAAAAAAAGTGACCATGCCGAGCTTTTCTTTAGTACGGCATCGGATTCGGAAACCTATTTCTTGAATAACATTGTACTTCATGAAGTAGCAACCTCATTTGAAGAGAATGTAAAGTTTGATAAGTCTGATATTTTAACCGTTCTGCGGGCATTGGTTTCGAACTCTCAAATTCGTTTCGAAAATCGCGAGATTGTTTCGGAGGCAATCGAGATGTATTCCATCAGCCGTGACTCATTTTCGGATTGTTTGAAATCGGTAATTAATGCCGGCTTTCAAATGAAGAATTTAGAGGTGACAGAGCATTCAACGAAAGCTTTAGTAGAATAAATTCTGTCGTAAATTACCCGTCAGACCGCTTTAAGTGGGAATGTGTTTAGCGCCGACAAAGTGACACTGAAGCGCCTGAAGCAGAGCGGAAATCCTTCAAGTGTCACGGTTTCATCGACAAAAAAACGCTTCAAGAAGCTTCACTCCGTTATGCACTCTTGAAGGTTGTGTATCCGCTAAATACATACTCAAGTGGTCTGACGAGTTTAAAGATTGAAAACTTCAAATCTTAAACTGCCAATATCCCGATTAAAGGTTCATCAAACTGACAGGAACCTGTCAGCAATGGGTGTTTTTAAGGAGATTTATGAGGTTCTGAGTCAGGAATCTGCAATTCCGACAGTTCTTTGCGGAGAGGTACGATTTTAGCAACTTACTTATACAAAAAAGACAACCATATAAGTGAGTTATGAACTTCAATAAATTTACGATCAAAGCTCAGGAAGCCGTTCAGGCCGGGCTTGAGCTCGCTCAAAATGAAAATCACCAGGCGGTTGAACCTGCACACGTGCTTCGGGCGTTAACCTCAGATCCTGAAAATGTAACGGTCAATATTCTTAAGAAGATCGGCGTTTCTATTCCCGGTTTACATGACCGGCTGGACCGTGTCATTAAGAAATTTCCGGTTGTAAAAGGGGCGTCTGTTTCCGGTCAATATCTCTCGAATAAAACGAAAGAGGTATTTGATGTAGCCCAAAAAGAAGCCGATGATCTGGGCGATGAATATATCAGTTCGGAGCACATATTGTTGGCCATTATACAGGTCTCCTCAGAAACGGGATCGATCCTTAAAGAACTGGGCGTTCAGAAAAAACAGGTATACAAAGTATTGAAGGATGTCCGCGGTTCGCAAAAAGTGGATGATCCAAACGCCGAAAGCCGATACCAGGCTCTTGAAAAATATGCCAGAAATCTGAACGAGCTGGCAGAGAAAAATAAACTCGATCCGGTTATCGGACGTGATCAGGAAATTCGTCGTGTGATGCAAATTTTGTCGCGCCGGACTAAAAACAATCCCGTTTTAATTGGTGAACCGGGCGTGGGTAAAACAGCTATTGCTGAGGGACTCGCACTTCGAATTGTGCGCGGCGACGTTCCGGAAGGCTTGAAAACCAAACAGATTGTGGCCCTGGATATGGGAGCACTGGTTGCAGGAACGAAATTCCGGGGAGAGTTTGAAGAACGATTGAAAGCCGTGGTTCGTGAAGTGATGGAGTCTGATGGGGAGATCATTCTTTTCATTGATGAAATTCACACCCTCGTTGGAGCCGGCGCTACAGAAGGTTCCATGGATGCCGCCAATATTTTGAAGCCGTCTTTGGCAAGAGGAGAGTTGCATGCAATCGGCGCAACCACGCTCACCGAGTACCGAAAATACATTGAAAAAGACAAGGCTCTTGAGAGACGGCTTCAGACCGTATTGATTGGCGAGCCCTCCGTTGAAGATACTGTTTCGATTTTGCGTGGTTTGCAGGAACGGTATGAAGTTCACCACGGTGTGCGAATTACAGACGCGGCAATAGTTGCGGCTGCGGAACTTTCTCACAGATACATTGCTGATCGGTTTTTACCTGATAAAGCGATTGACCTGATCGACGAAGCAGCTTCTCGATTACGATTACAGATCGATTCGATGCCGGAAGAGCTGGATAGTATTGAACGCCAGATTCGTCAGCTTGAGATTGAACGTGAAGCATTGAAACGAGAGAAAGATGAGGCCAAACTCAAATCAAATGAAAAAGAGTTGGCGGATCTCGAAGAGAAACGAAGTTCGATGCGAGCCCAGTGGGATCTCGAAAAAAATCTCATTCAGAAAACCCGTGAGCTCAAACAAGCGATAGAAACAGCAAAAATTGAAGCTGACAAGGCAGAGCGCGAAGGCCTTTATGAAAAAGTGGCTGAGTTGAGATATGGAACGATCACCCAGCTTGAGAAAGATCTCGACAATACGAAAGCTGAGTTGGACGATGTCCAGGAAAGTCGATCACTCTTGAAAGAGCAGGTGGAAGCTGAAGAGATTGCAGAGATTGTTTCGCGTTGGACCGGCATTCCGGTAACGAAAATGCTCTCAAGCGAACGTCAAAAATTGTTGATGCTTGAGGAACAACTTCACAAACGGGTGATTGGTCAGGATCAGGCGATTGAGGCAGTTTCTGATGCGGTAAGAAGAGCGAGATCCGGTTTACAGGATGAAAATCGTCCGATTGGATCATTCATGTTTCTTGGCTCAACCGGTGTGGGTAAAACCGAGCTGGCTCGATCGCTGGCAGATTTTCTCTTTAATGATGAAGATGCAATGATTCGAATCGACATGAGCGAATACATGGAGAAACACAGCGTCAGTCGGTTGATTGGTGCACCTCCGGGATATGTTGGATACGATGAAGGTGGTCAGTTAACGGAAGCTGTGCGGCGGAAACCATATTCCGTGGTTCTGTTAGACGAGATCGAAAAAGCACACCCGGATGCATTCAATATTTTGTTGCAGGTTCTTGATGATGGCCGGTTGACAGACAACAAAGGAGTGACGGTTGATTTCACAAATACAATTATCATCATGACGAGTAACATTGGCTCACATCTGATATCTGAGAAGATTGAGAAAAGCGGGGGAAAGATGGACGATGAAACCTACAGGGCGCTCCAGGATAAACTTCTGGAACAACTCCGAAAAACCATTCGTCCGGAATTTCTGAACCGGATTGATGATGTGGTTGTTTTCCATCCGCTGGATCAAAGCCATATCCGACAGATTGTGGATATCCAGTTGAGACGGGTTGAGAAAATGCTTGGCCGAAATAAAGTGTCACTTTCTGTAACAGATAAAGTGAAAGACTGGTTAGCCGCTCGCGGTTATGATCCTGTTTATGGCGCTCGACCACTGAAACGACTGATTCAAACTCAAATCGTAAATCAGCTTGCGAAACAACTCATTCAGCGAGAAGATGATTCGCAAAAAATTGAGTATGAGGCTACGGTCAGCAAGGATGGTAACAAGCTGGAATTCGCTGAAGTATTCAGCGATGCCGAAGCATGGGCCGATGAATAACGCTAAGTGGTGAAACCCTCGTCTGCCGATTGCTTTTTTCGGCTGGGGAGTTTAGGCGATTCAAAATGCATTAATCCGGCAGGCGAAAAAAATAATCGCAAGCCGGAAACTTTTTACTTTTGCCTTTTGCGTCCTGCCTCTACCACGCTCCCAAAATAAACCCGGCGATAATCAATCCAACTACGTGATAGCCATTATCAAGGAAGTGGAGTTTCATGGGGATATCGGTAAAAATTCCTGTGGTGCCGGCGAGCGAAAATACAAATCCGGCACCGGCTCCGAATCCTATCAACGCTCCATTGCCGGCGCTGTCTACTCCCAGAGCAGAAATAAACAGTGCGAGAGAAATCACCCCGATAAATTGCAAAATAAAGGAATAAAGATAGATGATCGGGTTCGGCTGTTCCATGGTATCCGGATCAAGATCGCGGAGTTTCATCCATATATTTCCAAAAAGGACCGGGCTGTACCACAATGCTCCCAAAACAAAATAAACGATAGTTGCAACAATAATAGAAAGCCAATTGAGTGAAGCGAGTAGATCGGACATGAGTATAGATTTTAGAGTAAAGGTTACTTCTTTCTATGTAGGTAAGAAAATTTGAAAAAGCAATAAAAGTACAATGAAGAGCAACAGTCTACGTACCAAGAGGCATTTTTTTGATCATTAATTGATTTACGAATCTTTTTTTGTTCCCCGCGTAATTACAAATTCACCCGGTATGCTGTATCCCTTTCCTTTTTTGAATGATTGAATTGAATTAAGATATTCTTTTTGAGCTTCTTCACGGGTTTGGTCGTCGAATTTTTGATAAGCTAACGCAACGGCTCCTCCCCAAAATGCGGCGATGCATGCTTGCTTATCATCTTTAAAATTTAATTGCAATGAAAACCGATTTGAGCTGACATCTTCAAATCCGGTGGATTGGAAAGCACTTTTCAAAGCATCTCCAGTACCTAGTTGAAAAAACAGAGGACAGACGTCCGATTTCACCCGTTTATCCACAATTGGGAAAATACTTGCCCAGTCACACTCTTTGCGCGCTCCCCAAACTAATGTTGATACTTCGGCACCCGGCTTGGCAACCCTGAGCATCTCTTGCAATGCTTTCTCCGGAAAGGGGAAATACATCAACCCTAAAGAACAGACAACAGCATCGAATGAGTTATCCTCAAAGGTCAGGGTTTCGGCATCCATCTGTTTAAATGATACGTGAGTGAAAGCCAATTTTTCAGCCCGGGATCGTGCCTTTTCAATCATTCCCTCGGAGAGATCAATACCGTTAACACTGCCGGTTGACGTGACAGCTTCGGCAATGGGTAATGTCACCAATCCGCTGCCACAAGAAACGTCTAACACATTATCTCCGGGCTCTATATTTGTGGATGCAAGGAGCCGTTCCTGGGCCGGCCAGAGTTGGTCTTGCCAGCCATTGTCGTAATAGGGAGAAGCTTTATCCCAACCGTATCTTTGGACACGTCGCTGTAATTCCGGTTTCATGACAATCGGTTATGTTTAGGTGGATTGATGTGTGATAATAGATCCGACTTTATATAGTTTAAAATGTTGTGAACACTCCATAGAGGATGATACCCGCACTGATAAGAACGAGAGGTGTTCCGGCTGATGAAACCTTGTATCCAAGAGATTTATCTCCGAAAGCATCTTCAATTCCTTGAAGCCAGTTGAGAGTAAGTCCAAGATCAAATAAGGTTACTCCGCCAACAAAGAAAGAGGCTGCAATTGTATCAATCCACGAAGTAAGTGTGGAAAAGTCGAAGGCAATTGTTAAAGCCAAAAGCATACCTCCTTGTATGAGCGATGCAAGGTGTGCAGCCATCAGGTACCGCGGAGCTCTTGAAGCTTTCTCACGTGCGATGGCCATCGGGATCCCAAGCAAAAAGCCGTAGGTTAAAATCAACATGCCACCTATGATGAGTATTTGAGTTGCGTGATCCATCGTACCTCCTTGGTATTAAAATTTACCAGCTACAATACAGCATGATTCAAGCCGCAGCTTGTTATCGTCGATTTCCATGTAAGGGTCGAATCTCTTATGGACTTGTTGAAAGTTTAAATCGTTTTGGTTTAAAATTTCTCTCCATTCCCGGATTGAACAGAGGTTAAATCCATATTCAACGAACGGGAAAACCATCATGCTCTCATGGGTTCTCATGCCGGTATAAAACACACCGCCGGGTTTTAGAACCCGCTTAATCTCTTTCAAATGCTTTTTTGGCTGATCCCAAAAATAGATCACCATGTTACAGAACACTTTGTTGAATGATTGATCGGGAAAGGGGATCGAATCACTATTTCCAAGCATCAGAGTTAATTTATTGTTGGAAACATTTTCCAGGTTGGTTTCTCTTGCCATCTCAACCATCTCTTCAGAGTAGTCTAAACCGCTCACATGTATTGTGTTATTTTTGGCAAAAAGTGCTTCAAAAAACCTGCCGGTTCCAAACCCGATTTCAAGAATGTCATCATCATCCTCAATGTCCATTACATCAAACATGAGATCATAAAGCGGTTTGTTTACCAGGTTCATTTTCTGGCCAACTTTTGGGGCAAATTCTCCCGAAGGTTTGCGCAATTGTTGAGCTACAAATTCAGGAGGTGGGCCTGAATTTGATTGTGGAGAATTATCTTGTGTCATGACATTTTCTCTTTTGATTTAATATTGATTTCTCGTTTGATTGGAATCGGTCGCCTGAAATCATCCAGAACCGGGCTATGAGCATCGGCTTTTTCAATCAATTCCCTGATTTTCTCTTCCGAAGCCGGGCTTTCGATGAAAACTTTATATCGAAGTTCTTTAAATCCGGGAGGATCTTCACCCACTCCAAACTGTCCGCGTGCATCGAAATCAGATTCGATATCAATCTCAATATTATCGATGGGAATATTCAGGTAAGCCGCCCAGGTTGCATATCCAATTGCCAAGCAACTTCCAAGTGCGCCACGTTCAAGAATTCCCGGTCCGGGCCCGGCGTCATTTCCACCTGCATCTGTTCCAACATCACAAATTATTTTTTTACCACTTGCAGTGATTTCACAGGTGGTTCCGTTACTCACTCGAATCTTCGTGGATGCTGTACTTTTGCCAATGGATGGGCGCAGTTCCAGCGCTTTCTTATTTCGTTCAAATACCTCTTTTATTTTTTTTGGATGGGCCATATCATTGGTTTATTTCTAATTAGAAACCACTTGCAGTTCACATATCAGAATAATACTCTTACACGTGCGGAATCCAAACCAATGGGAACAAATTTAGCTTTCAATTTGGTATTGTTATTGGCTACATCAATTCCACAGTAGGCAGTTCCTGCAGATTCTCCGGTTATAGTTCCATTATCCTGCACTGTAAAAACAGAGGGGTCACTTGAGATCCACTCTAAATTTGCGTCTTCAATGGTATCACCGGCAGCCGTTAGTGCTACAGCAGAAAAGTCAATCTCTTCACCTACTTCAACTTCCACACTGTCCGGCGATATGATAATGTTCGCAACTTCAGGCTCTTTACTTGATGTTGGATTATCATCACTGCAACCATTTAGAATGAATAAACCAATCAGAATAAAGATTATAACGATCAACTTGAAGGGTAGAAAATTGAGAGTAGTCATAAGCATAATTTGTCTCTTGTTTTTTTGATTGAAAGTGGTTCAAAGCATGTTTGATTAAGCATTGGGAAGGTTGCCTTCAATCCTCATCATTTTTCAAAGGAGTAATGTTTTGGTTCATCCGAAAGAAATTATCCGGATCGTATTTCGATTTTACTTTTTGAAGTCGTTCATAGTTTTTACCATGGATTGCCTGCGAAAGTTTATCTTTCTCCTCACCAAATCCGGCAAAGTTCACATAAACTCCTCCATCGGTTTTTTCGTGTAAACTGCTCCATGCGCTGCGGGTCCAGGCAATCATATCATCAGTTTTACTGTGATCTTGCCACGTGTTATCAATACTGATGTTAAACATTGCATCTCGATTGCCATAGGCAGTTGCCTCTTCTGGTACCTCACTCATGGCGCCCCCCAAAGTTCTCAATGCAAAGAGGCATTTTTTTGATGGTTTTTCTGCGGCGTGTGCAACAATTTCGTCGATAAGTACATCATTTAAGCTATCAGAAAAGAGCGATTTCCAGTAGTAAAGTTGCCCATCGGCAAAAAGAGGATCCAGGTCGCTTTGCATTTCCACATATGGCCGTGGGCCACTCATATCTTCGATAGGAGTTCCTAATTCAGCTGCCGGTTGAAGTAGTTGTTTTCCTTCATCCACAGGACCGGCGTACATCCCCGCAATAATAACAACCGGCGCCCAATGCATCTCTTCAGGAACACCGGGCAACGGCGGCATGCCCCAGATATGCGCGTCGCAGGTTACCTCTTTTGGAGCATTAAGGGCGAAATCCCTCCATTTTCGAAGGACGGAGGTTGCATCATCAAATGGATAAATAGTCAGGGCACCATAGATCTCCGGCCCAAGCGGATGGAGTTGAAACTCAAAAGAAGTAACAACACCAAAATTGCCGCCACCACCCCGAATGGCCCAAAACAAATCTTCGTTTTTATCGGCGCTGGCTGTAATAACTTCACCCTCAGCAGTTACTATTTCAGCAGAAATCAGATTGTCGCAGGTGAGTCCCCATTTTCGTCTGAGGTATCCCATACCCCCTCCTAATGTGAGGCCTGCTACTCCTGTGATGGAAACCTGGCCACCAGGTGTTACCAGTCCATGAAGTTGAGTTTCTTTATCTACATCTCCCCAGTCTGCTCCCGGTTGCACGCGGGCAGTACGAGTTTCAGGATCTACGTGAATGCCTTTCATCTCAGAAAGATCGATTACAATCCCATCATCGCAGACTGCATTCCCGGCAACATTATGTCCACCGCTTCGAACAGCTACGAGAAGATTATTTTCTCGTGCAAAGTTGAGGGTATCAACAACATCTCCGGTGTTCATGCACCTGACAACCAGTGCCGGTGTTTTATCGATCAATCCATTCCAGACTGTACGAGCTTCATCATAAATTTTGCTCTGAGAAGTGATTAGTTCTCCACGAATTTGGTTTTCAAGCTCGTCTAACTTCTCCCGGTCTAAATTGATAGTTTTTTCTTCTATTGTTAATGCTTCTATCGTTTCCATTTCTAATCTCCTATGGGTTAATTTCTTTGATGTCCGGTTTCATTCCTATTCAGCCAGAAAAGCATCCACTGGTTTGTTGAATGCGATGAATAACACGCAGGGCTCATCAGATATGCAAGATGCGGAGTGAGGTTTTTCCGGTGGACCATAGGCATAGGATCCGGTTTCAATGACTGCCGGGTCTTGCCCTTCATAATTCACTTCCATTTCGCCCGATACCAAGACCATACGTTCGGCCGAATGATGCCAGTGTTCGGAGACAGATGTATTTCCCTGCATTTTAAAAAAGATGTCGGCATTTGGTTTTGCAGGATCTCCCTGCAGTACTGCAATCTCACAAGTTTCAGGCATAAATTCGGGACAATTTCCCCACTGAAGTTGATTGTTTTCAGCACCTCTTGTAAAAGACATATTGTCTTGGGCTGTTAAAGAAAGAGGTAGAAGAAAGCCGAAAGTTAAAAGCGTAATCAGGGTACATATTCGTTTATTCATATCGCTCTTGTTTTGATTTTAAAATTGGGGTTAGATTTCAGAAGCTGATTATTTTTGACTTCTGAACTTCACCCAAAAACCTACTTTATGAGTTTGTGAAGGGCAATTTTTAGCAGGTCAACAATAGGTAAACAATGGGGAGAAATTACTCTGAGACGCCTGATTTATCGAAAAAATCTGCAATAAATTATCCCAATTGCTCTTTTTCAATCTCCATCATGAATTCGGTGAGATTCTCTTCTGTTTCCATCTCCAGTTTTTTACGAAGTCGATAGCGCGCTGTTTTTACGCTGTTCGGAGTAATCCCCATAATGGTGGCCGTCTCTTTGATCGAGAGATTTAATTTTGCCAGAGCGGAGAGCCGTAATTCGTTGGGAGTCAGGTCGGGATATTCATGTTTTAGTGTGTCAAAAAAACCGGAGTGAACCTCTTCAAAATAGTGCTGGAACTGTTCCCAATCTTCATCCAGATTAAAACTGTAGTCAACCGTGTTTTCCAATTTCTGTAAGTCTTTTCCCAAATTTCCATTTTCACTTTGTTTGATTTCAGCAATGTTATCCTTTAACTCCTTCATGGTCTCATTTTTTTGAACCAAGTGTAGAGAGTGATTCGTAAGTTCACGGTTTTTAAACTCCAGATCTTTCGTCAGCTGCTCTTCTTTGAGTCTTTTATTTTCTAATTCTGTCTCATTTTTTCTGATTTTCAATTTTTGCCGATTATAAATCAGAACTCCAATCACTCCGAATAAAATCAAACCTCCCAGGAAAATATTTCTCAACAGAGCCTGTCGCTGCTTTTCTTGTTCCAAAACCGCAATCTCTTTCTCTTTTTGAGCCGTCTCATATTTGGTTTGCAGTTCGTTGATCTGTTGAGCCTTTTCAGTATTCAGTATGCTATCTTTTACTGATGTTAACTTTTGCTGATTGAGATATGCTTGCTCATAATTGCCCGTATTCTCATAAATTTCAGCAAGCAATTCGTAAGCTATTTTTTCGCCGAGTTTTGTGCCAAACTCCTTTGATAAGACCAGCGTCTCCCTGGCATGGACAAGAGCTTGATCGTACTGTTCATCAGCGATATAGAGTTTGGCTAAATTCTCATGAATGATGGAAGAAAGATCCTGGTCCTGTCCGTCCACCATTTGAAGGGCTCGGTTTAGATAGTCGATTGCACGCTCATTCTGTCCTTGCTGCATATGCAATCGACCAATATTATTCAGGCTGTTGGCAATTTCGAGCGGGTACTCCAGCTCACGGCGTAACTCAAGTGCTTGAGTGTGATATTCAAGGGCTTTATTATAGTTTCCGTCATCACCGTGTAAGAGCCCTAGATTATTATATATAACGGCAAGATTAGGTTTGTTGCCCAGCCGTTCATTTATTTCTAGCGCTTGTTGATAGAACTCAAGTGCATTCTCATCGTCATTCAATTCAAAATAACTAAGGCCAATATTAGCAAGGGCCGCGGCTACTCCCCGTTCTAACTCCATCTCTCGGCATAAATCTAAAGCTTCGAAATAAATTTCGAGTGCATTGTGATACTCACTCTTTAGCTTAAAAACACCCCCTTTATCTACAAGCATGGAAACCCAGGCCAGGCTGTCGCCTATGGTTCTGCTAAGAGGTATGCCTTCATTAAAATGGTGAAGGGCTTTTTCGAATTCACCTTTTACAGAAAATGCATAACCTAAATCACCGTAAGCGCCTGCAATTCCTTCTTTATAGTCAATTTGATTGGCGAGCTCCAGAGCATGGTTGGCAAATTCTATAGCCCGATCCGGGTTGGAATAGGAATATTCGTAGCTTGAATCGCGAAGTGACTGTACCAGCGTGGTGTCTGAACGAGCCGAAGTTCCTGTAGTTTGCTGAGCGATTGAAAAAGCGCAGCATGCAAACATCAGGAGGCTTGTCACAGACGCCTTGCTCATACTCTTGTATTAATTGATCTCCATCCTCCACTCCAATAAGTATTGATTTTTGTGAAAAATCAAATTATTCGTCCACTAATGAGTCCGGATTCAGCCCTTTCAACTCATCTTTCACGAAAAGTCGGCCTTCCCGAATCAGTTCTCCATCACAGTAAACGTCCGGACCGATGCACACCAGGTCCCAGTGAATGCTGCTTGAGTTTCCATTCGGTGCAATCGCATAATCTTTTCCGAGGGTAAGGTGATTGGAGCCGTAGATCTTCTCATCAAAAAGAATATCATACATCGGCTCTTTGATGATAGGATTGAGACCAAAACTGAATTCACCAAACCGGCGGGCTCCTTCATCGGTATCCAAAATTTCTTCGAGTGCAATATTATTAGATGAGTCAAAATCTACCACCACGCCGTCTTTTACTTCAAGTTTTACAAACTCAAACGGTTTGCCTTGAAAAACGGACGGTGCGTACGTGATATGTCCGTTTACCGAATCAAGAATAGGGGAGGAGAAGAGCTCGCCATCGGGAATGTTTCGTTTCCCAAAGCATGGAATCCAGTTCTGACCTTTTACGGAAAATTCAATATCTGTTCCTTCACCTTTCAAATGAATCATATCCGTTTTTCGAAGAAGTTCTTCAAGCGGCTTCATCGCTTCTTCCAAACTCTCATAATCGAAAATACAAGCCTTGTAATAAAATTCTCTGAATTTTTCGGACGGCATTTTGGCGTTCATCGCAAATGCTTGAGAGGGATATCGTAAAACAACCCAGTTCGTTTTTTCTACTCGTTCCTCGTAATGAACCGGGGTGAGAAAATGTTTGGAGTAGGCGCTGTTTTCCTCTTTTGTCACGCCCGAATTTTCATAAATATTTTCGGATGCACGAATGCCCACGAATGCATCCATCTGTCGCATGAGTGGGAGCTGATCAACCGCAGCAATATGTTTCCAGAAATCCGGTGTTCCGCTTTCAAGCATCAGGCGATTAACCTCGGTATCCTCAATGCGGATAAACGGATTGGCATCTCTTTTTCGAACCTCTTCAACCAAAGCTCTCATCAAGCCAATTCCATTCAGACCAATAAGTTGAAGCATAATATTTTGCCCCGCTTCCAGTTCCGTACTATGATCGAGTAATTTCTGTGCAAGTAGTTGATCTTCTTTTGTATACATATGTTTTGTTAGTTGAATGTTGTTAGTGGATAGTAGTTCTCCATTTTTTAAGAATGGATGGCGCAAACGTCCATGTTTGTGTCGGGATAAAGGCACAAGCGAGACGCTCGCGCCATCTTAACTTTGACTCAACAAACAACGGACAAGAGACCACTACCTAAGTTTTATAATTTTGATAATTCTATAATTTCGTTACAAAGATCCAGCTCATCTTGTTGGTTGGACGCAATCACAACCATTCGGTCAGACTTTTTGTACGTTTCAACGAGAGAATGTATAATCTCTTTTCCGGCTTCATCCAGATTTGAACCGGGTTCATCCAATAATAAAATATCCGGATTATGGATCGTAGCTGCCGCCAGTTTAATGCGCTGCTGTTGACCTGTGGACAGTTCACCGAAATGCAGATTGATGAGTTGTCTGGCTCCCAAAGGATCCAATAGATCAGAAATAGATCTTTGATGATTTAACGATCGGACATTTTGAATGAATTCTAAATTCTCTCGAACGGTTAACTCTTCGTAAAGCTGAACATAAGGAGCCGCAAAACCCAGCCTGTTTCTCAAGTCAGCCCGGTCCATAATACTTCCGTTAATTTTCCACTGAAATGTGCCGGACGTTGGTTTTTGGAGCCCGGCCAAGCATTTTAACAAGGTTGATTTACCTGAACCGTTAACGCCCGCAATCCCCAAAACAGATGTGTTCGTTTCTATAGAGAGATCAGAAAAAACGGTTTTTTGCCCGAATCTTTTTTCCAGGTTGTCAGCTTTCAGTCGTATCATCAACAAAAGGTAGCCTGTGATGCATCAAAAAGAAAAGATTTTTTAACACAGATTAAATACACCTCTGATTTTCTAAGAAATAGGAAATGTGATAAATTACCGTAAATATCATCATTTACGTACTGACAAGTACCTCATCCTCAATCCATGATTATGGAGCAGATTGTAGAAAAAATTACTCAAGACCTCCTTCAGAAATTACCCGAACAAACTCAATCTTTTACTCCGGATGAACTGCTTTCTTCAGGGATCCCCTACATTGTGGTGGAAACGCTGCGAAAAAATGTAGCATCCACCGTTGAGTCGGAACTTTCAATCCCCGAATCGGAGTGGTTGCAATGGAATCATGAGAACGTTCAAATAGCTTGGCAGGATTTTGTTGATATTTCCAGGCAGCACCTTCAGGTACCGGAATCTAAATTATCACTTCTGCTAACCGAAGCTGTGGAGAAGTGTCTTGAGTTGGCTGTAAAACCACGCCAGGCTGTGCCCGAAATTATTTTCAGAACTCATGATATGATTGATCTCAAAACCGCCAAAAAGCGTGTGCTTTCAATTGAGGTGAATAAGCAGCTTGGCGTTGCTTTGTTACGATATATGGAGAAGAAGGGTAAGGAGGAAATAGAGTTTGAACAGGCGCGTAAACTCATCGAAAAAGTAGACGAACGATTGGTTGAAGATTACCACCCGCTAAAGTGGGCTCAGGCACTGAAACCGGTGTTTGATCTGGCCGGTCCGGCTGTGGAGCCTGAACTGTTCCGAATGTTTTTTAAGGATAAAGAGAAGCCGGCGTATGCTATAAAGTTCGCTCAACTTGAGGAGCCGTTAAATGAATCGGAGTTTATTGAGGCATTAAGCTCTGCGGATGTTCTGGATGTTGAGGGGTATGAAGACGACCAGCCTGAACTTTTTGTGCCTGTTGATGAAGACCCCGAGCCCGAAAAAGTTGTGGAGATTGATGAAACTCCGGACGAGGAGAAAGTGATCTCAAGCGATGAGGAGGAATTGACGGAGGAAAGAACGGAAGAAGAGGAATTTTCGACTCACGATGTTGAAGATGTTGATGAACAAGATACTGAGCCGCCCTTCGAGGAAGATCAGACCGAACCTCTAGAAGAACCTGAAGTTGAAAAACAGGAAAGTTCTGAGGAAGAAGATTTGGAGGAGCACTCTCCTGAAGAAGATGAAAAACGCGATGAAAATATTGTAAACCTCTTTTCAAAGATACGGGAAGTGGATCATGTTGAGAGAGAAGATGATTCAAAACCGGTCATTTCACTCGTTAAGGATGAAGATGACGATGAAGACACGGAGAACGAAGATAACATCACTCTCTTAAGCAAGTTTATGTTTGATGAAAGTAATGAGGAATCTTTCTCGGGTGAGGAGGAGGAAGATGAGCCGGAAGCCCGGGAATCATCACTCCAAAAAGAACCCACATCCATTTATGACGAGATGAATCTTGTACAGGATGACGGGATAAATCGGCAGAGAGAAGAGGAATTTTTTGATGAAGGTCAAGTAGATGAGGAGAGTGACGAGGAAGAGTTTTCCTTTAAAATTGAGTCTGAAGAAGATTGGGATGATGACTCAGATGAAGACTATCCTGTTGAGAAAGAGCAGATAAATATTGAGTCAGATGAGGAGGAGGAAGATCAGCCTATGTGGCGCTCGTTCCTGGAAAGAGATGATCTTGAAACAGACTCCGGCTATGAGTATGATGAAGAAGAGGAGAATGCCGAGATTGAAGAACTTGAAGAGGATGAAGACGAAGACTTTATTGAAGAACCGATCTATGATTTAACCACAGAGGATCAGGACTACGGGGAGAAAATCAGTAAAATATCCGATTGGATGGACGATGATAAGGATCGGTTTGTGGATGAAATTTTTATGGGATCTGAATTTGCGTATGAACAAGCATTGGCTGATATCACAGATTTTGAGAACTGGAAGGCTGCATCCATGTATCTTGAAAGTGAGGTCTTTTCGAGGAATAAAATAGACGTGTATGATGAGGTAGCAGTAGATTTTACCGATCGGTTACACAGCTATTTTATTGAGAATAATTCAAATCATGACGATTAGAAGATGGAACAAAATAAAAAGGTAGAACGGCTGCAAAAGCTTAGAGAGGAGGCAAAGAAGGGCGGGGGAAAAGTCCGGATCGAAAAGCAGCATGACAAAGGTAAATTAACGGCCAGAGAGCGCATTGATATTCTTGTTGATAAAGGAAGTTTTGAGGAAATTGACGCTTTTGTAACCCATCGAAGTCAGGCTTTTGGTTTGGATGGCAAGCAAGTCTTGGGGGATGGAGTGGTGACCGGTTTTGCTAAGATTGATGGACGCCCCATTTATGTCTTTAGTCAGGATTTTACGGTTTTTGGCGGCTCGCTTTCTGAAACACATGCAGAAAAAATCTGCAAAATTATGGATCTGGCGATGAAAAACGGTGTGCCAATTATCGGGCTAAACGATTCCGGCGGAGCGCGAATCCAGGAGGGAGTGAGTTCACTCGGCGGTTATGCAGAAGTGTTTTGGAGAAACTCGATGGCGTCGGGAGTGGTTCCGCAAATTTCTGCGGTAATGGGGCCCTGTGCCGGAGGAGCGGTTTACAGTCCGGCGCTTACTGATTTTGTGTTTATGGTAAAAAATACGAGCTATATGTTCGTCACCGGACCAAATGTGGTGAAGACAGTAACACATGAAGAAGTTTCATCGGAAGATTTGGGCGGCGCTACTGCGCATGGCACAAAATCCGGCGTGGCTCATGTAACAACCGAAAATGATGCGGAATGCCTGCGACAGATTCGTCAGATGATTGCTTACATCCCTCAAAACTGTGAGGAGAAAGTGCCGGCTCAAAAATCAGTGGAACCGGATTCAAAAAAAGCGAATCAACTGGATGAACTGGTGCCATTGAATCCGAATAAACCGTACGACATTAAAGATGCGATTGCCGGTGTGATGGACAAAGACTCCTTCTTTGAAATTCATGAGCAGTATGCCGATAACATCGTTGTTGGATTCGCCCGCCTCGATGGGCGAACGGTGGGGGTTGTTGCAAATCAGCCGCTTTCCCTGGCGGGTGTTTTGGATATCGATGCTTCACTGAAAGGCGCGCGTTTTGTTCGTTTTTGTGATGCATTTAATATTCCGCTTGTTGTTTTTGAGGACGTTCCGGGTTTTCTGCCGGGAACCGATCAGGAGTGGGGAGGAATTATTAAACATGGCGCAAAACTTCTGTATGCATTTTGTGAAGCAACCGTTCCGAAAATGACGGTCATCACCCGAAAAGCCTATGGAGGAGCGTATGATGTAATGAACTCCAAGCATATTCGGGCTGATTACAACGTAGCCTGGCCAACTGCAGAAATTGCTGTGATGGGAACGAAAGGAGCTGTTGAAATCATCTTCAAAAAAGAGATTGCAAATGCGGATAATCCCGAAGAGAAGCAGAAAGAGTTGGAGGATGAATATAACGAGGAGTTTGCTCATCCATACAGAGCAGCCGCTCGTGGGTTTATCGACGACGTAATTTTGCCATCAGAGACAAGAGAAAAACTGATCAAAGCATTTGAGGTCTGCCAGAACAAGGTAGACTCCATTCCAAAGAAGAAGCACGATAATTTACCGATTTAATAACCCGGCTCGCTGAACCATGGATTACATTTCTTATGAATAAAGAAGCTGCTATCCCGGATAACTTCCGCCGGATATGTAATTACGGAGTGATTTGATCTCTACTTTCTGCTGATCGATGACAGATTTTACAACATCACCAATGGAGATAATGCCACTCAGGGTATCATCATCCATAACAGGTAAGTGACGAATCTTATGCTCCGTCATGAGTCTCATACACAATCTTACACTATCCGTTGGTTTGACGCAGATTAAATCCGACGTCATGATATCTTTTACAGGTGTATTCTTAGACTGCCGCCCTTTCAAAATGACTTTGTCCCGGTAATCTCTTTCGGAGATAATTCCGACTAAATTGTCGTTATCAATGACAAGAAGAGCCCCAATACCAAGATCAGACATTTTTTTGATGGCTTCGTAAACAGTATCATCTGAACGTATAGAGTAGATCTTCGTTCCTTTGCTGCTGAGCAAATCTATAACTTTCATGGTGACTCCCGATTTTATTGAGCACTTACTTTTAATAAACAGTTTTTTTAAAGAGTTGCAAGGATTTTTTTTAGAAAGAGAATTCATTCAGCATCAAGTGGAATGATACCTTCTCCTTCACGAATATGAAGAATCTTATTGATCTCTATATTTTCTAACGTATCCGCTTCTCCTGATGGCCATTGGATGATCATGGTGTCAATAGCGGAATCTCTCAATCCAAAAAAAAGAGATTTACTGCCTGAACTTACATAAGAATTTCCCGCCTTTACGGTTTGGATCTGCTGAAGTCCATCTTGTCGGTTGAGAGTTACTTTAGCTCCAATTGCATCACGATTGGATTGAACACCTTCCAGATCAACCCGAACCCAATTATTTCCGGAAGAGCGGTTTTGTATAAGTTGCGAAGGTGAGCCGTCAATATTGGAATAGATCAGGTCAGGAGTTCCGGAGCGGTCAAAATCAATAACAGCCACTCCACGCGTCATTTCAGAATTGGAAAAATCTATCACTTCATCTGTGACTTCCCGGAATGTACTGTTCCCGCGGTTTTTAAAAATGAGGTTTCTGTTTTCCAGTTCATCCTCCCGATTCCAAAGTGCTCCGCTTCCCATTGCTATATCCTGAAGGCCATCGAGATTCAAATCAACAAAGACAATGCCCCATCCTGAAACCCGTTCACTCGGCATTATTCCGGTGTGATACGTCACATAATCGAACCGAAGATTTCCGTAATTTTGAAACAGGCTTGTCATCTGTCCAAT
Organism: uncultured Rhodohalobacter sp.; assembly: GCA_964422985.1. Classification (GTDB taxonomy): domain Bacteria; phylum Bacteroidota; class Rhodothermia; order Balneolales; family Balneolaceae; genus Rhodohalobacter. The sequence continues at coordinate 21,014 of CAYRDO010000004.1, forward strand.
CAGGTTTGTAGTTAGAAGATCAAACTGTCCATTCTGATTGAAATCGCCGGCATCTACTCCCATGCTGCTTTTTGCTTCATCCACATAGGCGGCGATTCCGATTTCCGAAAACGTGCCATCTTTTTTGTTGATGTACAACCTGTTTGGGGAAAGATCATTTGCGATATAAATATCCGGCCAATCGTCATTATTAAAGTCAGACCAGACGGCCGAAAGTCCTTTTCCGTCTTCCCGGTGGCCTTGTTGATCCTGGTTGGAAACACGGCTCTCTTCCGAAACATTTGAAAATGTGCCGTCTCCGTTATTTCTGAAGAGAAATGTTGGCTGGGCTACATAATGGATGGGAATGAGTGATCCGACACCATAATAGTTTGGATTGTCGATCTCCCAATCAACATTGTTTACAATTAAAAGGTCCAGGTGTCCGTCGCGGTCATAATCAGCAGATGATGCTGCGGCCGTAAGGCACGGAAGTTTGCCACAAGTTCCCTGTAAACTAAGCCCGGCTGACTCTGTTACATTTGTGAACCGACTCCCGTCATTTCTGAAAAGTTCTCCGCCGTCGTACGCTGTGACATATAGATCCTGCCGGCCATCATTGTTGTAATCAAAAAAAAGTGCACCGATTGGGTAACCTGCGATTTGGTCTAAACCTATTTTAGAAGTGATATCCTCAAATTTTCCATTTCCCAGATTTCTAAACAGAACCGAGGATGAAGCATATTCCTCAGAAGTTGAATCAAAAGAGGCCATATTTGCCAGGAAAAAATCTTCCCAACCATCTCCATCAATATCGCCAACGGCAACACCTCCGCCCATCACTTCGAGGTAACCGGGATTGGTTTGATTTATGGTTGGTCTCCTGAATGATTCAAGGCCTGCCTGAGTCGATACATCCGAAAGACGAATTTCTTGTGAATCTTGAAAGATTCTTTGTAAGAGAGGAGTTTTGTATAATCCGATTAGATGTGCAATTGTGAAAAACAGAATAACTGCTGCTAAGGCAACTATTGCCATCTTCTTAATAGAAGGACGGCCGATGATTAAAAGTATAGTTGGCATGTTATGGTCAGTTTATAATAAAATCGTAATAGAAAAAATGTGACTTTGGACTTGAGTAGCTTGTCCCGGACGGAAGACTTAAAAAACCTCATTGCAAAGAATGATAAATATATAGTATGAATGCCCAAAAAAAAGTACTTCTTATCTTTGCCGGCATTTTGATCGTTTTCATCCTCTTTTTTCAAATAAATAGAACCCCCCGGGGGGAGAACAATTCCATAAGTGATCCATATATTCAGGAGGGTAAGGAATTGGCAGGTGTATATTGTGGAGGATGCCACAGAGTTCCTGATCCCGGCCTTTTACCCTGGAGAACATGGCGGTTTGAAACGCTTGCAGCTATGGCTCCTTTTCTCGGGATCGATGATCCTCAATCGACGTACGATCCAAATCGAAATCGCTATCTGCCCGACGATTTTTACCCTTCAGAACCGGTCATCAGCGATGATGAGTGGCAGAAAATCAGGGATTATTATCTGTATGAATCATCCCAAGAGTGGGAGTTGCCGGAAAAAAATCCCGCCATCCTTACAGACTCACTGTTTTTTAAAGCTCGATTTTCTAATGTTCAGTCCAAACTAGGTCCGGGAATAACGAGCGTAAAATTTGATCCGGGAAATCGTTTGATTTACGCAAGCGACTTTCAGGCCGGGGAGTTTATGGTGTTTAATAAAAACCTCGAATTGGAGCACAGTCTCACCATAGAATCTACGATAGCAAATATTCAAATTTTGTCTGATGACTGGCAGAATCAACCGGGTCCACGAAATTTTTTACTCACTTTCATGGGGAATTTATATCCGTCAGATGCTCCATATGGTTCCGTTCAAACCGGCTGGTATAATCCCGATACTCAAGATTCAGGTTTAGATTCTGTTTTGGTTTCTGATGTAACCCGCCCGGTTGAAAGCAAGTTTGTGGATTTGAATAAAGATGGGAAGCAAGATCTGCTTGTAAATGAATTTGGCCACAGAATGGGAAGTCTATTCTGGATGGAAAACAAAGGAGATGGAAAACCGCCGGAAAAAAGAGTACTCATTGATACTCCGGGTTGTATTCAATCTCATGTGATGGATTATACCCAGAACGGATGGCCGGAAGTTCTTTCGCTTTGTACACAAACGGATCAATCGCTATACCTTTTTTCAAACCGGGGAGACGAGCAATTTGAGAAAATAAAATTATTGGAATTTGAAGTAACCGCAGGTTCCAGTTCATTTGAAATTCATGATTTTAATAAAGACGGTGCACCCGATATTCTTTATACCAGCGGCGATAATGCTGATTTTTCAAAAATTTTTAAACCTTATCATGGAGTATATATCTATTTGAACGAGGGAGAAAACCGATTTATAAAAGAATGGTTCTATCCGATAAATGGGGCATATAATGCAAAAGCCAGAGACTTTAATGGTGATGGGGAAGTAGATATCGCCGTGATTTCTTTCTTTGCAGATTATGAAAATAGTCCGGAAGAGGGATTCCTGTTTTTTAAAAACGAAGGAGATTTATCGTTTACTCCATATCATCATCCTGCTGCAACTTCGGGTAGATGGCAAACCATGGATGTTGCTGATTGGACCGGAAATGGGAGAGACGATATTGTACTTGCTAATTTTGCTACAGGCCCCTCAATGATCCCGGATTCGCTGCAAGAGAAGTGGAAAGAGGTACCCCATATTTTAGTATTGGAAAACAGGTCAAAAGAATAAAGAAGCGTTGCTTTTTTTCTTGACAATGCATCTGTTAATAATTATTTAACAAGTTAAATATTGTAAATGCTCACAGCTCCTAAAGCTTTCATTTCTAAAGGAATTTTTTTCACAAAAAAATGGAAGCGCTTTCGCATTTCGGACATTAAAATCCTATTGAATTAACATCATGTTTTTACAAACAAATCATACAAATGGTGTACAAAATGATGATGAGTTATGGTCGGCGTATCTAGAAGGCCAACAGGAATCTTTGGGACGGATTTTTTTGCGGCATTACAGCCGACTTTACAAGTATGGGACAATTTTGGTAGGGAATGAAAGCGCTGTGCAGGATAGTATTCAGGAACTGTTTTTGAAACTTTGGGAAAAAAGATCAAAGGTTAACAAAGCACAATCAGTTGAAATTTACCTTCTTTATTCCCTGAGACGGATTTTGCTTCGTCAAAAGGAACAAAGAATTTCTATCCAACGCCGAAATGGAGATTATATAGAAGAATTTTCTGATTCACTCCAATCAATAGAAGACAGAATCATTTTAAAAGAGGAAAAAAATGAGCGTTATCAACTTTTTTTAAAAGCTCAGGAATACCTTAGCGAACGACAAAAAGAGATTTTATATCTTCGGCTGCATCATGGCATGACGAATTCGGAAATTTCTACATGTCTTGAAATTTCAAAACAGAGAGTTAAAAACTGTATATACGAATCTATCAAACTCTTAAAAGAAAGAGTGTATCAATCTTCTGTTGAAAAAACGTTTTAATCAGGGATTGAAACAGGAATACTGCTCATCTTTTTTAATCACAATGTATGAGTTCATTATTTGTCCTTCCCTAAAACTAAGCGAGCTTTTTACTTGATAAGATCCTCATCTGTATCAAAAACGGAAACCTTTTTAATTGTGCCGGCCTTAAACTGAATTAGCTGAAAATATTTCTCACTGGACATTTGTGAAATTATCCCTCACAGCGTAACTGAATAGGTCTTTGTATGATTTGATGAATTTTTTTGGGAATGAATTAAAAAAAGTCTCGGTACTTTCCAGGTTTGGTTGTGTCTATTAAGGTGTAACTGATTCTGTAATCCAACTACCGGGTCTAAATAATTGTCAGAAGATCAAAAAAAGAAACTTGAAAATTTTCTGTTAGACGATTCCTTTGTTCGCTATATAAAGGGGATTGCGAGTGAGGATGAGCGGATCTGCTGGCAGAAGTGGGAACGTCAAGAACCAGATCATCAGGTTCTGGTTAGGCGTGCAAGAGAACTGGTACGGTTTACCGAATATAATGGAGGCAGAATTCCAGATCCCCGTATTGAGTTGAAAAAGCTTGAGGATTCTGTTAGCAAAACTTCGGTTTCCTCTAAAAAAAATGAGGATAAAAATAGATTCAAAGCAGATCAGCATGTCAGGAGTTCGTGGTTGGCAGCAGCTTTGGTTTTGATTATAGTATCGATTGGAGTGTTCCAGTTTTTAGATGTGAAAGAAGAAACACCGCCTAATTTAGAAGTTGCAGCCTCTATATCCGAAACATCTGAATATCATACCGGATTTGGGGAAAAAGCTTTTTTACACCTTACAGATGGGTCTCGAATTGTATTGAATGCCCACTCTCATCTTTCTTACTCATGGTCTGATTACGGGGTCAACGGGCAACAGATTGATATCCATCTTGAAGGAGAAGCTTGGTTTGATATTGAACCCTCTACCGGGCAACAGCCACGCCTGCTCAGGGTTCACACACCGGATGGAATTGTTGAAGTTACCGGTACCGTATTTGCCATACAAACATCTTCTGAAGGTACTCGCGCCGTACTCAAAAGAGGAGAGATTCAGATAACTCCTCAGGTTGATGCAAGTGATGAGGGGAGAAATAACAGAACAATTCTTTCCCCGGGAGAAATGGCTCAATTTTTTTCCAATTCTGATCAAATTAATATAGAAAATGTGAACCCGGAGATATATACATCCTGGGTTAGGGATGTTTGGACGTTTGAACAAACCCCATTAAACAAAATAGCAACTCGAATAGAATCGGTTTTTGGGGTAGAGGTTAAAATTAATCCCACAAATTTAACGGAAAGGACCTTGTCCGGGACTATTGGTAGTTCAAATCTTCAACTTATTAAGGAAGGTCTATCTGAAGCTTTACAAGTTCAGGTAAGACAGATTGACAACAAAGTTATAATCGGGCCGGAATAGGTAGAAAGCGGTTTCTCTTTTGGGGGAACAAAATTGAAGGCCTGTAGGACGTAAAATTATTTAGTAGTGAATAAATGCCCTCCTAGGGTGATTTATGTCCACTACTAAGTGAGAAGTACGAAGCTAACTGTGAACAGTATCATGGAGAAGTAGAAAGTTCTAGCAGTTTAAATACATAAACACATAAACCCCAAAACAACTGAAATATGGAGCGGATACAATTTACCATACGTTATATACTTGTTCTGTTGCTCATACAATTAGTGGGAGTATGGCAAACGCAAGCCCAGGAAAACCATTCTCTGGCATCGGTCTATTCCGGTATGGAGAAAGAGGTTGGTTCTTCTGCCTATCGAATACCATTAGCACAAGTATTGGATAATCTTGAAGAGCAATATAGAGTTACATTTCTCTATCAAGATAAAGTGATGGAAGATCAATACGTGGAAATGGTTGAATCGGAGCTAAGTGAAATGACAGGAAAAAAACTTTCTGAAATTTTAACAGCCCTCGATCTTAATTATTCGAAACTCAACGAATACACGTTTGTAATCTCCCGAACTGAAATTCCTCTTGCAGCTTTTGAAGAAACGATTACCGGAACAATTACGGATGCAGCTACAGGAGAATCGCTGCCTGGTGTAAACATTACCATTCAAGGTACCGATCAGGGAACGGCATCTACCATTGATGGTACGTACCAGCTTGTAGTTCCTACTTTGAATGATACACTCGTGTTTTCATATGTGGGTTACCAAAGTCAAACGGTTCCAATTAATGGACGGACAACCGTTGATGTAGAAATGGCGATGGATGTGTTTCAGGCAGAGGATATTGTAGTGGTTGGTTATGGTACTCAAACCAGGGAAACCTTGTCAGGTTCGGTTAGTTCTGTTTCAGGACGTCGTATTGAACAAATCCCTGTTACAAATATGGCTAACTCATTAACCGGACAGCTTCCGGGAATTGTAACGGTAAACCAAAGTGGTGAGCCCGGATTTGATGGAGCGCTTATACGAATTCGTGGTGAAAGTACTTTGAATGACAATCGTCCTCTGATTGTAATTGATGGTGTGCCAGACAGGGCCGGGGGGTTAGATAGGATAAACCCGAGAGATGTTGAAAATATTAGTGTATTGAAAGATGCTTCAGCGGCTATTTATGGTTCTCGTGCTGCGAATGGAGTAATTCTTATTACGACTAAGAGGGGGCGTGAGGGTGCTCCTCAGTTTACTGTAGATATCAACCAAGGTTTTAACCAGCCTAGCCGGGTTCCCGAAATGGCTGATGCAGAAACCTACATGACAATGTTGAATGAGATTGATATGTACCGGAACCTCGAACCACGCTATAGCCAGGAAGAGATAAACTGCCATGCGCAGGTACAAGACGAATGGCTATGCCCAGATACAGACTGGTTCGCAGAAGCCCTAAAGCCGGTTTCTTACCAGACGAGAGCAGATATGTCGGTTTCGGGTGGGAGTGAAAGCTTCAGATATTTCCTCTCATTTAGTGGTTTAACAGAGGATGGATTTTACGAAAACAGTGCTACCCGTTACGACGAATACAGTTTTAGAAGTAATCTCGACGGGCAAATAACGGAAAACATTTCGCTGGCTGTGGATCTGTTGGGTCGGTTTGAAGATCGAAATTTCCCAACTGAAAGCGCAGGCGCTACATTCCGAATGTTGATGCGGGGCAAGCCTAATGAACATGGCTTCTGGCCGAATGGATTGCCGGCTCCGGATATTGAGAACGGAACCAATCCTGTAGTGACAGGTACCGATGCAACCGGTTATGACCGCGACGACCGATATCTGTTTCAAAGTAGTGCGAAACTTCGTGTAGATATGCCAAATGTGGAAGGTCTCTCCTTTACAGGAACTGCCGTTTTTGATAAGGATTTCCGGAATCGAAAACGCTGGCAGACACCATGGACTCTGTACGATCTCGCCGGTTTTGATACAAACGGAGATGGTGAACCAGACGGTATGGATAGCAGCGGTACACCGATCTTTAATGAAAGCTTGGTTCCAAACCAGGATGCGAGACTCGAGCAATGGTCTGACGAAGGATCAAACACATTAGTGAACCTGCTTGCCAATTATGAACAGGACTTTGAAGATCATTCCATTAGTCTCTTACTGGGTGCCGAAAGGCAAAAGATCCAAAATTCAGGCTTTTTTGCATTCAGAAGATTTTTCCCTACCACGCAGATCGATCAGCTCTCGTTCGGTGGAGAAGAACAGCAAAACATAGAAGGTGGTAGTTCTTCTTTGGGAGACGATATCAGCCGTCCAAATGAAGCGGTGCGCCAAAACTTCTTCACACGGATTAACTATAACTATCAAAGCAAGTACCTGCTTGAGTTAATAGGTCGGTACGATGGTTCATATATATTCCCGGAAGGAAATCGCTATGGATTTTTCCCCTCTATGTCAGTTGGATGGAGACTTACACAGGAAGATTGGTTCCAAAACGCAACCAGTTTCTTTGATGAGTTAAAACTTCGTGCTTCATACGGGCAAACAGGAAATGACCGAATTGAGGAGTGGCAATTCATGTCTACTTATCAATTTGGAGCAGGATACATTTTTAACAATACAGCCTCGCAAAGCATTTATCCGGCTCGTACCCCAAATCCGGATGTAAGTTGGGAAGTTTCCACCCAGTTCGATTTAGGAATTGAATCATCAATGTTCGACGATCGATTGTCCCTTGAGCTTGACTACTTCAATGAACTCCGTACCGATATTCTTTGGTTCAGAAACGCTTCCGTACCCCAAACTGCGGGTATCAACTTACCCAGGGAAAATATAGGTGAAGTGAGAGCCAGAGGATTTGACGGTAGCATTGGCTGGCGTGAGCAATTTGGAACCACCTTCTGGTTGGATGTTTCTCTGAATGGTGGGTACGCCAACAATGAGATTAAATTCTGGGATGAGCCGCCTGGAGCACCGGAATGGCAACAATCCACAGGTAGTCCAATGACGATTGATGATAATGGTAACGATTATGGACTCATGTATGATGTGATTGGGGTCTTTAGAGATGAAGCCCATGTAAACAGTATGCCACACTGGGATGGTGCAAGACCCGGAGACTTGATCTTCAGGGATGTAAATGATGATGGCGTGATTAACGGCGATGACCGAATCCGTACCGATAGAACAGGAGTGCCAAAATGGAATGGCGGCCTGAACATTAGTGGTCAGTATAAAGCTTTTGATTTCGTCGTACTGTTTCAGGGTTCAGCCGGCGCTTCTCAGTGGGTGCAGACTCAATCGGGCGATTTTGGGAACTATTTAAGTCACTTTGCCGATCAGCGGTGGACCCCGGATAATCCCGACGCATCAGGCCCGAGAGCTTTCCAGCGGGAAGAGGAATACTGGATAAACCAGCGCAACACCTACTTCTATATGGATACGGACTATATCAGGCTTAAGAACTTAGAAATTGGTTATAACTTACCGGTTTCACTGACGACACGTGTAGGAGTTGACAGGCTGAGAGTCTACGCTAACGGATTTAACCTGATTACGTGGAGTGATTTTCCACTTGATCCGGAAGCAAGAAATGCATCGGGTTCTTACTACCCTCAGAAGCGCATATTTAACATGGGCTTATCACTCGCATTTTAAAGCAACAGGGTCCCGATTCCTTGGGGTCGGGACTCTGATTACTAAATCTTCAGGGTTTAGTGATTGAGAATATTTTCAAATAAAAAAGGCAAGAAAATGAATTACTTAAAAGCATTACAGAAGTTACCTATTAGATTATTTCTGGCTGTTATGGTTTCGGTACTTGTATTCAATTCATGCGGTCAGGACGCATTGAATCTGAGTCCGACGGACCAGATTTCTGACGACAACGTGTGGGAAGATCCGGCATTGATGGATCTTTATTTGGCAGATGTGTATCGCCAAATGCACCACGGACAAGATGAATTAAAACTCTCCTCGCTAACGGATGACACGCATTTTATCCACGGTTATGGATCTATTGAGATTGTGCAGGGCAATTGGAGCCCAAGTAATCTTGGATCCCTTGGACGGGGAGATCTCAGGCACTTCCGCTGGGATCATCTCTACTATGCAATCCGGCAGGCGAACATCATCCTTGAGAATATAGATGAAGCCAATGCGAGTGAAAGTTTTAAAAACTCAATAAAAGGAGAAACACATTTTTTACGAGCGTATTTCTACCATAATCTCATTCGCATGTACGGCGGAGTACCTATCATCACCAGTTCCGCTGATCTGTTTGGAGATGAGGATCTGCTGGTTCAGCGAAATACCTTTGAAGAAAGCGTTAACTTTGTAGTAGAGGAGGCCGACCGTGCCGCAGCACTGCTTCCGCTTGAACCCCGGGATCTCGGGCGAACAAGCAAAGGAGCTGCGCTAGCCTTGAAAGCAAGGATTCTGATCCATGCGGCCAGTGATCTCTTCGCTGATCCGATTGGTGGCAACCCTGAACTGACAGGCTACACTTCCGGCAGTCAGGAATCTCGTTACCAGGCAGCAAAAGCCGCAGCCCAAGAGGTTATGGATCTGAACATGTACAGTTTGTTCAATCGGCATGAGGATCCTGCTGTGAACTATGAACAGCTTTTCCTGGTAAATGCCAGACATGAGGAAAATATTTTGAGTCGATATTTCCTTCCAAGCAGAGACTGGACCGACCGTTATTTAACCCATCAATTCAATGGACCTAACGGATATCGTGGGTGGGCCGGCAATACGCCACTCCAATCATTGGTAGACGCCTATGAAATGGCAGACGGTTCCGAATTCGACTGGAATAATCCTGAACATGCAGCGGCTCCCTACGAAAACCGGGATCCCCGTTTTTATGCTTCTATTCTTTATGATGGAGCCCCATGGGTGGAACCCCCTTCTTTCAGGGAACCGTACGATCTGCACGGGAATATCCAGACTTTTGAAACTGTTACGATGCCTGACGGATCTCAGGCAGTCGGTGTGGATACAAGAAACGGACCGATTGAAGACTGGAATGGCAGTTATTCAAGGTATTATCTCAGAAAATTCATCGATCCTACAATGTTGCCTTCAGAACGCCAGGAAACACCATACCCGTATTTCCGTTATGCCGAGGTTCTGTTGAACTATGCTGAGGCCTGTATTGGATTGGGTGAGGAAGATGAAGCCCGGCGTGTGTTAAATATGGTTCGTGAGCGTGCCGGCATGCCTGACATAACGGCCAGTGGACAGGCTTTGGTAGAGCAATATCAGAATGAACGACGGGTTGAACTCTTCGGAGAGGAACACCGGTTCTTTGATGTACGCCGATGGAAAATTGCTCCCGATGTCTATCATGATGGAATGGGTATAACCATTACCGCGGAGGCTACGGATTCCAGAGACAGAACCACATACACTAATTATACATATGATCCCACGCGACTTATCCAGCAGAGGAGTTGGGATGAAAGCCACTATTTTGCCCCGATTTCAATGGACGAATTAAACCGGAATTCTGAATTAATTCAAAATCCCGGTTATTAATATTTCATAATAGCATCTAAATTTCGATAAAAACCTGTCAGGCTGTGTTATAGATATCAATGATATTTATAAATCTAAGCCTGACAGGTTTATTTTTGATAGGCACTCAGTTTTCAACAAACTCAGGTAGACTTTTACAGATTTAACATTCATTTTGATAGCTCATCAACCACTCAGTCCTATTCCAGAAGTAACGATAGTGCCTGATTTAAACCACATTTCTTTTTTGATTTTTACCTGATGCTTATGTCTATCCGGGGAAAAGTTGCTGCAAGTCTTACAGTTCTAATAACACTATTTGCCGGGTGCTCTTCATCAGAACTAGAATGGAATGAAGAGAACGGATACCGTTGGGCTGAGCTTTCCACAGGCTTTTTCGGAGACACCGGATTTACGCAGCTATCATCTTCCAAAACAAATATTTTGTTTCGAAATGATGTGCGGGAAACATTAAAACAAGAGAATCGCCATTATTTAAACGGTTCCGGAGTAGCTGTAGCAGATGTGGATGGCGACGGCCTTGTTGATATTTATCTTGGAGCTATTGACGGACCGAATAAACTCTACAAAAACCTGGGAGGATTTCAGTTTGAGGATATGACAAACCAAGCCGGCGTTGCCCATGAAGGATATAATTCCACAGGTGTCGTGTTTGCAGATGTGAATGCCGATAATAATCCTGATTTACTCATCACATCTTTGAGTGATGGAAATTCTCTTTATATAAACGATGGCTCAGGACAATTTACCTTGAAAGAGGATAGTGGACTCGGTGAAAGTCGTGGTTCCCATACAATGGCGCTCGCCGATATCAATGGTGATGGACTTTTGGATCTGTATATCACGAATTATAAAATTCAAACCGCCCGCGATCTCTTTTCGGCCCAGGAGTTGTCGATGGATAACACGGTTCAAATGGTTGAGGGTGAACTTCAGGTTCTTCCATTGTTCGATGAATATTTTACAATCGTTGAGACGACAGAAGGTTCATTCAGAAATGAAAAAGGAGAACCGGACGAGCTTTATCTGAATGTAGGAGATGGGCGTTTTGAACAAGTAGATCCCCTCCAATACTTTTTTGATGAGGAGGGAAATCCGGTTGGACTTTCACCTGACTGGGGACTCACTGCAACTTTTCGGGATGTAAATAAAGATGGCCAACCCGACCTTTATATAGCGAATGACTTTTGGACGCCAGACCGATTTTGGATCAACCGGGGAGATGGCACATACCAAAAAATAGATCGGGAATCGATCAGGAGCATGAGTTTCTCGTCAATGGGCGTTGATTTCTCAGATATCAACCGAGATGGCCATCTTGATTTTGTGGTTACCGAAATGTTGAGCAGTGATCATACCAACCGCGCAAAACAGTCGTCGGAATTCTTGCCCGAATTTGAGGGACGGACCCTGCACAATCGGAATTCTGTCTACCTGAACCGGGGTGATCGTTATCCAAATTTTGCTCAGATTGCATACTACAGCGGCCTCGAAGCCACGGAATGGTCGTGGGCCACAACATTTTCGGATGTAGATTTGGATGGATATGAAGATCTGATTGTAGCCACCGGATTTACAAATGATTACCAGGATATGGACACACAGATCGCCATGTACGACGCAGACATGGGAAATTCAGAGGCGAGCATTTTAAGGTATCCGCGGCTTGAATTGACGAATAAAATCTTCAGAAATAATGGAGACCTTACGTTTTCAGATCACAGTAGCGAATGGGGATTTGAGAGCAAAGATATCTCAATGGGGATGGCGCTAGCGGATCTTGACAATGACGGAGATCACGACTTGATTTTCAACCGGCTTGACGATGAGGCTGCACTCTACGAAAACAACTCGAATAATTCGCGAATTGCAATCCGATTGAAGGGAATTCCTCCGAACACTCAAAGCATTGGAGCCAAGGTAGAATTGGTGGGGGAAGAATTTAATCAAAGTAAAGAGATTGTAGCAGGTGGAAATTATCTTTCGGGCTCCCATCAGCAAGTGGTATTTGCTGCTCAAGAGAATCAAAAGTATTCAATAACGATAACCTGGCCGGATGGAAGCAAAAGTACGATCGAGAATATTTCTGCTAACCGAATGTACGAGATCGATCAGGGTTCAATCGAGACATTTCAATCTGAGCCTGAAATAGATTCCACGAATGTTGTACAACCGATTTTCAGCGATGTTTCAGATGAAATCAATCACTTTCATCACGAAAACAGTTATGATGATTTTAGGTTTAGTCCTCTCTTGCCTCAAAAATTAAGTCAGTTTGGGCCGGGATTAGCATGGATGGATATGGACGGAGATGAGATTGATGATTTATTGATCACATCCGGAAAAGATGGACATGCGGCTATTTTCAAAAACAGTGACGATGGAAATTTTACTCCTGTAGAATTCACACCATTTAGCGCGAGTGCTCCTGGTGATCAAACGTCCGTTGTAGGATGGAGTGAAAATGGGAAAACGCTTCTTGTAATTGGAAGCGCGAATTATGAACAAGGGAATCCGAACGTGCCGTCGGCGTTTGTTTATTCGTTAAATCATGATAACGGTCAGGCCGCTGAAGACGATCAGGGCGGTATGGAGGTTCAACAAATTCCGGGAATTCTCTCCACAACAGGTCCTGTTGCTGCCGCTGATTACACTGGCGATGGATATGTTGATCTATTTGTTGGAGGTCGATTTAAACCGGGACAATATCCTGTAGATGCCGATTCGAGATTCTTTCGTAACGTTCAGGGACGGTTTGAATTAGATGAGCAAAACTCCAGAGTTTTGGCCGGAGTTGGACTCGTAACAGATGCTCTGTTTGCTGATATGACAGGAAACGGACAGAAGGATTTGTTGATTAGTGAGGAATGGGGAACACTCAAACTTTTTGAAAACAGGGGAGATCGATTCGTAGAAGTTACGGAAGAAGTGGGGCTCAACGAATATAAAGGATGGTGGAATGGAATTACTATCGGCGATTTCACCGGCAATGGTCTTCCTGATATTATTGCGCTCAACATTGGATTAAACAGTGCCTATCAAATTCGGGATAATCATCCCCTCAGAATGTATTACGAGGATTTTAATTGGGATGGCCGGCTTGATATTCTTGAAACCTATTACAGCAATGAAATTGGGAATTATGTTCCAAGGAGGAAACTACATGAGTTTGAGTCTGTTCCTACAATTTTATCGAATGTGAGCACACACGAGGAGTTTGCGACAGCCTCTATTGAGGAAATATTTGATCAATCTTTCAATAATGTGCCTTATAAAGAGATTAATACTCTTGAACACATGCTCTTTATCAATACGGGAGATGGATTTGAACCGAAGCCACTGCCGCGTGAAGCCCAATTTTCAACGGGTTTTTATGCTGGTGTTACAGATTTTAATAACGATGGAAATGAAGATCTTTTTATAGGTCAAAATTTCTTTGAATTCTCCAGGAACACACCCCGATTAGATGCCGGACGAGGGCTCCTTTTGCAAGGTGATGGAAACGCAAATTTTGACCCGGTACCCGGCAGTTTATCTGGTATAAAAGTGTATGGTGAACAACGCGGGGCTGCATTGGGTGATTTTAATCAGGATGGGAGAACGGATCTGGCAGTTTCGCAAAACGGTGGTCAGACAAAGCTTTTCCGTAATCAGATGCAAAAAGAAGGGATACGAATTCGGTTGATTGGGCAGCCGTTCAATGAGAATGGAGTTGGTTCGGCTATTCGTTTGGAATATGAGAATGGAGAAAAAGGTCCGGCAAGATTTATTCTGGCGGGCGGCAGTTATGCTTCTCAAAACAGCTATGTGCAAGTAATGGGAATATCGGAGAATGAATCCCCGGCGGCAATTGAGGTGACCTGGCCGGATGGTACGGTACAGAAAGTAACGATTGTTGAAGGACAAGAGGACTATCCAATCCATCAGGGGACGGACACTGTACCAAACGAGTAATAAACACCGAATTCACATCTTTCAAAATTCGATACTGGATATTCTGTATTCAATATTCAGAGAGCTTGCTCTCTACCCAAACTACTTCTACCTTTTGATATGGATTTATTTGAAAAAAACAACCCGGATGGATCTCCCCTGAGCGAAGATTATCAAGATCAACCACTTGCCACACGAATGCGGCCGCAGTCTTTGGATGAATTTGTAGGTCAAGAGCACTTGGTGGGTGAGGGAAAAATGCTCAATCGCATGATCAAGAGTGGAGTGATCGGTTCCCTGGTTTTTTACGGACCTCCGAGTTCCGGAAAAACAACGCTCGCTCATGTGATTTCAAGAGAGATCGATGCGCGGTTTGAGGTAATTAACGCTGTTCTGGATGGAATTAAAGAATTACGAAAGGTGGTGGCAAAAGCCGAACATCAGAAAAAAGCCACCGGCAAAAAAACGATTTTGTTTGTAGATGAGATTCACCGCTGGAATAAAGCTCAGCAAGATGCACTTTTACCTCATCTTGAATCCGGCGTGTTGACATTAGTGGGGGCTACAACAGAAAATCCATTTTATACTCTTGTAAGTCCGCTCCTATCCCGATGCCAGCTTTTTGAGTTGTATCCGCTTACCAAGGAAGATGTGATTGTGATGATCGAACGTTCTTTAAAAGATGAAGATCGCGGATTGGGATACATGGATATTACTATTTCTGATGAGGCTGTTGATCACTTTGCCGATTATGCCGGCGGGGATATTCGAAATGCGCTGAATGCGCTTGAAGTAGCGGCTCTTTCAACTCCGAAAAGCAAGAACGGAAATGTGAAAATCACGCATGAAATTGCAAAAGAGTCGATCCAAAAACGGAGTGTACGGTATGATCGTACAGGAGATGAACATTACCATTACGCATCCGCTTTTATTAAGTCAATGCGCGGTTCGGACCCCGATGCCGCCCTTTATTGGATGAATGCCATGTTGGAGGGCGGTGAGGATCCACAATTTATCTTCAGGCGAATGCTGATATTTGCTTCCGAAGATGTGGGTATGGCCGATGCCTATGCGATAACCGTTGTGCATTCCGCTCATGAAGCTTTCCTAAAAACCGGGATGCCTGAAGGATTTTATTTCCTCTCGCATGCTTGCATTTTTCTGTCCATCAGCCCAAAGAGTAACAGCACAAAAGCGATTTTTGAAATTAACAGCGAGATCAAAAAGAAAGGAGTGGGAGAGGTTCCATCACACCTGAGAGATAAAACTGCAAATAAGCTGGCTTCCATGTATTTAGATTCCAAGAATGCGTCTGATGATTATAAGTATCCGCATAGCTTTCCTCGCCATTGGGTCCGGCAGCAATATCTTCCTGAAGAATATGAAGATCGATCCTGGTTCGAGTTTGGCTCCGAAGGAAGAGAGCCTACCCTTCGAAAAAGGCTTGAGGAAATTAAAAAAAGAGAAGAAAAGTAATACCCGGTGTATATAAAAAAGCAAGCCCGGAATTGTCCATCCCGGGCTTGCGAAGTATTGGAGCTATTGCTCGATGTCTACCATAACATGAGTTCTTCGTATTAGGAAGTTCTTTATTGTCAATCACTGGTATAATGATAGGATGATTCGAAGAAAATAACAAATAAAATTAGGTAAATTTTATCTATCACCTTGATAATTAAGTTAAAATATATTTTGTAAGCGCTTTTTTTAGGTATAGAGAAGGTTTTGCCAAATCAAAAAGTTTAAAATTTTTTTGATTCTTTAGTTTATAAGTTCAAATTCTGTTGGAATGAAAATTTTTTAAGCCCTGTTTCCCTGAGAAAGAAATAAATATGACTCGAATACACATTTTATCGGCTACGGACAGACCAAATTCGAACGCTTTAAAAGTGGCAAAGTATGCCGATCAATTTTTATCGAAAAAAGCAACAACAAAAATATTCTCTCTCAAAGATTTTCCCCTCGAGGATGTAGCGGGAGGGAAGTACCATGACAAACCATCATCTGTGGAGGAGTTTAATGCCGAGTTCCTGGACACTGATGGTATTGTTTTTGTCGTGCCGGAATATAATGGAGGCTTTCCGGGAATTTTGAAACTGTTTTACGATTATCTGCCATTCCCTAAAGCTTTGAATAAAGTTCCGGTTTGCCTGATTGGCGAAGCCGCAGGTGCATTCGGGGCATTAAGACCCGTTGAACACTTTACTCAACTGTTGATCTACCGGCAAGCGCACGTTTTTCCCGAACGAATGTTTATACAGAGAGTGAATGATTCTTTTGATGAAGAGGATGGGCTCACATCTGAGAAAATGCAGAAGCTTTGGGAGAAACAACTGAATGGTTTTCCCGGTTTTGTTGAAAAGATAAAAACCGAGTTAGTTGAGGCGTAACATATAGCCTACGCCGTGGAGCGTTACCAAAAATTTAGGATCGTCGGGATTTTTTTCAATTTTTGCTCTCAATTTTGAGATGTGCACATCTACAGTTCGGGTATTTGTGCTGTACTCATAACGCCAAACTTTTTCCAGAAGGTCATCTCTCGAAATTGGCCGGTTGGCATTCGAAAGGAAAAACTCGATAATTTCCACCTCGCGTGTAGAAAGCTCTTCTTCCTTCTGATTGGGTTTCAAGACCTTACCGTCGTTCAGGTCGATCTTGATATCTCCCAGCTTTAATAATTCAGCGGGACCGGTTTTGGAATACGCATTGGCACGCCGAAGTCTTGCTTTAATTCGTGCCAATAACTCCTTTACGCCAAACGGTTTTGTGATGTAATCATCTGCCCCGAGATTTAGTCCGGTAACTTTATCCGTTTCCTGATCTTTTGCGGTAAGCATGATGATTGGAAAGGTGTATTTCAGATCTCGTATTTCTTTGCAAATTTCGTAACCGCTGACGTTTGGCAACATTAAATCAAGGATCATAAGATCCGGTTCAACCTGCTGAACTGTTTCAACAGCATTTGCACCGTCTTCAACAACTGTTACATCGTAGTCTTCGGCTTCAAGTGTGTCTTTCAATGTAAAGACAAGGCTCGGTTCGTCCTCTACAATCAGAATTTTTTTCGCTTTATCCGACATAATTATCTATCTCAACACCTTTGGATACATTAACGGCATCTCTAGTTTCGTGTCCTTTATACTCTTCAGGCACTTCAACGAGTGCTTTAAAAACCAGTGTGAATGTTGCCCCACGCCCGGGTTCACTTTTCACAGAAATAGAACCCCCATTCAGGTTAACAAGGTTTTTAACGATTGAAAGGCCGAGACCGTGTCCTTTGGTTTTGGCAGTCAAAGAATTTTCAACACGGTAGAATTTATCAAAAATATTTTTCTGAGCTTTTTTGGGGATTCCCTCGCCTTTGTCTGTTACTGAAAGCTTTACATTTTCTTTGTCTGAATGAAGTTCAATCAAAATACTTTTCTCATTATGGCTGTATTTGAGACTGTTTTCAACCAAGTTATTCATGATTGTTTCAAGATGATCCGGATCGATCATTACAGGAGGGTTTTTATCATCAGCCCGAAATTCAAATGAAAATCCCTTCTCTTGAATGTAAGATTTGTTGGTTTGATAGTACTCTCCAACCAGGTGTTCAAGCTGATAAGGAGCCTGTTCAACAACGGTTTGACCGGAATCTACCTTGGCAACATCAAGCAGTTTATCAATCATTTTTCTCAGACGAATTGCTTCACTGTAAATGTGAGCGCCATAATCTTTCAAGCGTTTTCCATCCGTAACGCGACCGTCTGAAATATTTTCACCGGCGGCCTGCATCACGGCTAGTGGAGTTTTCAGTTCATGCGTAACATTTGCAAGAAAACCGGCCTGGCGTCGTGCAAATTCTCGTTCCCGCTGCGCGTTGATAAACATAAAAATGAATGCTCCAAAAAGAACAAAAACAGCAA
>CAYRDO010000004.1:39366-44876 GCA_964422985.1 uncultured Rhodohalobacter sp.
ATTCCTGTTTACAGATGCTTTGGTGGCTGCAACAGAAGGGGATTCAATAAATGACGCATATAACACCCAGTTATCCAACAGACCGGGAAACCGCTGCCGAATATCAACTTTTCCGCGATCGTACGTAACCTGATTTCCACTGCAAAGCAGAATATCATCCTGCATCCAATCACGCAACCAGACTACAATTCCCGATTCATCAGGAGAGCCAATCTTTTTCTCCAGTTTCGGTTTCATCACGTTTTCTAAGAGATACTCTCTGTCAATCAGGAAGTTGATATGACCTACAATCTTCTGCTCGCTGTTGTTGATTAATGCCAAAGTCATGGATCGATGAGCATCGAATTCTACGCGGGTATTCCAGCGATAATCGGAGAGTGATACGGTATTCATTCGGGTTTTTGAAATGCCAAATCCGTCACAAGCTTCTTTCGGCACATCATTATCTACAACAAAGGCCGAATTTTGCCTGTCAAATCGATATAAATCCTGATCCGGATTCCAACAGCCAATTTTTTCGTCCGGAGTGTAATAGATATCCGTAAAGAGTGAATCGTCGATAGCATTGGCCAATACTTCTCTGAAATGCTTGGGGAAATTTCCGCTTTCATTCCAGGAATTTTGGAGGTCGCTCATGTCCAGTTTACTGAGCCCTCTGAACGGGTAGTAAAATCGGTGGCGAACAGCTTCAGCAAATTCTTCGAGCTGAATTTTTCGGTTCTCCTTTGCTGATTCAATGGTCGATTCCCGAAGTGCATACAACGAGTAAACATTCAACCCGGTAAGCACAATAACGGCAAGAATTCCAACACCAAGGAAAAACCAGCGGAGTGTGTTGCTCTGTTTATATTTGTTGAAGATTGATTTCATTCAAAATCTTGATTTCTATCCTATCTAATCACTCAAAGTAACTGAAAAAAAGAATATTTTCAGCTGATAAAATTTTCCGGCTTATTCCTCTCCGGCACTCCATTGGTTATTCGATCGATCGATGTCCGGGAACTTATAATCGGGATCAATAGTGACATTCATTACGGGCGCTTCGGAGGTAACTGTAAGCTCTTTGGTTCGATATCCATTGAGCCAATGTTCTACATCTACCGTTTCCATTTGAGTGGTACTGTCAGCAAATTCTATCTGAACATTAACCGGCATCGGCACATTGCCATTATCTACAATATGAATGGTAGTTTCATTTCCGTCTTGGGATAATCCGGCAATTCCCTGATCAAGCACCCAGGTCTCATAATACCAGGATCGCCAGAACCATGAAAGATCTCGACCGGACACATCTTCATAGGTTTTGAACATATCCCAGGGATAAGGGTGTTTATAAGCCCATCGATCCATAAATTCTTTATGCGCTTTTTTAAAAGTCTCCTCTCCTAAAACTCCTTTCAAAGCATATAATATAGTTGCAGGTTTATCATATGAAGCTACGCTATAAGCGTTAGAATAATAGTGATAATTAGACCAACGCATCAGTTCTCCCTCGAGTTCTGTTCCGGCAATCTGCATGTAACCGGAAAATACATCCATCTGATCGTATCGATCGGCTCCATATTTATCCGAAGAGGCGAGATTATCATGAAATTGTGTAAACCCTTCATCCATCCAGGTATATCGGCGTTCGTTGCTGCTTACCATCATGGGAACCCACATATGTGCCAGTTCGTGTGCGGTAACTGCGTAGAGAGGTTCAGCTCCGGCACTGTTATAATCGCCAATTAAAGTCATCATTGGAAATTCCATACCACCACCAATGATGCCGGCGCCTTCAACGGAAGTCATATGCGGCCAGGGATAGGCTTTGCCTGTGTAGTCAACCAGGAAAGGGATGGAATGCTGAGCATACTCGGTTTGATCAACCCAAAATTTTGCAGGCTCCCGATAGAACGTATTGATTCGCGTGTAATCCATCTCGCCGTCACCGTCTACATCACCGGCTTCGGTTCGGGCACTTTCCCACTTTGATTCAAGAGTAGCGCTGAAAGCCACATCGATCACATTTTGGGCCCTGAATCGCCAGGTAAGTTTATCGTCTTCGCTGTCGATTGTTGCTTCGTCGAGCTCGTCAAAATCGGCTACGGTTACCACTTCATCACTTTCTCCGGCTTCATTGTATCGTTCAAGTGTTTCCTCAGAAAGAGTGTTTTCAGGGTTCACAAACTCACCGGTAGACATCACCAGCCAATCTTCAGGAGCTGTAATGGTAACATCATAATCTGCAAAACCGTGATAGAATTCAGCTCTGCCCAAAAACGGATCGTTAAACCATCCGATCACATCATCATAAACAGCAATCTGAGGATACCAGTAAGCGACATAAAACAGGTTGTTCCGGCTGCGCCCCATTCGTCCGGAATCTTCTCCTGCGGCTCCTTTTTGGGGAATTTCAAAAGACCACTCAAATCCAAAATCTATTGAAGATCCGGATGCCAACGCCTGTTCCGGGTAGATGTAAAGGTACGTGCCTTCCAGAATGTAGCCGGCTTCTTCCTGTGTCCAACGTCTGTAAATATTAGTCTCGCCAATTTCGCTGCCTTCCACTGTAATTTGGGAGAGATCCATCCCTCCGGTAATTTCCATGTACTCATTTTTAGGAATGCCAGCTTTGTGCACATTTTGTGCGAGCTCCACAACAATTACATGCTGGTCGTGAGGGGAGTTATTCTCGTACGTAACCTGCGAATTTCCATAAAGCATATTGGTTTCGGGATCAATTTCGGCATGTATGGTATAGTAACTGTAGTTTTGCCAATAATTTTCTCCCGGTTTACCACTCTCGGTCCGGGTTCCGTTATTTACGGCTATTTGATACGATGCGGGAGTTTCCACCGGGTAGGGAAGAGGCCGTTCAATTCGATCTGTGAGTGTTTCAAGGTTTTCCGATGAATCCTGAACCTGTTCGCTTGTTGAACATGAAGAAATCGTAAAAAGTGATAGAAGTAGAAGGAGGGATGCTGCGTTAGAAAAAACTTTCATTTCAGATGTTGTAGTTGGATGATATGTCGCCTTAATATCGTGTTTAAACGGCTCGATTTAAAAAAATGTGTAGAATTAATTCGAGATGAATTTAACCGTTGCCATTGATTTCTCATAGCAAAAAACGGATTCAATAATAAAAGAGTATTTAAAGGCCAAATGAAACGGTAAACTGAAATTTTTTTGAATCAAATCAGTCTTCCATCACGCATTATATAAATGAAATATCATATAAATTTGAACCTGGAATAAGTTGATATTTTAACACGAATTAACCATTATCGTTTGAGGTTCAAACATTTAGTAATACTAATCTATAATTAAATATTGGGGAATAGCATGGATATCGAAGAAATTAAGAAGTGGTACATGGAAGCATTGAGCAAGTATGTTGAGTTTTCCGGCCGAGCCCGCCGAAAGGAATTCTGGACATTTGCTCTTACAAATTTTGTGATATCCGTAATACTTTCAGTTTTGGATAGCATTATCGGAATGGGAATCGGATTTATTGGAACGCTATTTAGCCTCGCTATTTTTATACCAAGCATTGCTGTGGGGGTGCGCAGACTTCATGACATTGGCAAAGAGGGCTGGTGGCTGTTAATCGGTTTAATCCCGGTTATCGGCTGGATTGTATTAATCTATTTCTATGTACAGGATAGCGAACCGGGAGCCAATGTTTATGGAGCGAATCCAAAAGGACTTTGATCTGCAGTAAATTTTAACCAATCACTTAGCTTAAACTACCATGGAAGAAAAAAATCAACCCGATGAATTTCCTGAACAAAAACAAAGTGCTTCTTCAAGCGAAGCAGATGTGAGTCAGGTGCGATTGTTTGGAATATTAGGATATATTTTCCCGATCCTGTTTTTCTTGCCGCTGGTTACCGATGCAAAAAACAACACGTTTGCAAAATATCATGCCAATCAGCAGTTACTTTTGCTACTCTTTTTGATTATCGGAAATACGGCTGCAAGCATTTTAACCGTCATATTAATCGGACTACTTCTGTACCCGGTAGTGTGGATTTTTGGACTGGTTTGTATGGTCATGGGAATTTTGAATGTGGTGAATGACCGGCAAAAGCCGTTGCCCCTGATCGGGACAATTACTACGCTCATTAGATAACATTCAATTAATATGATTAAAGCCCTTTTCAGTTTTCTGAGAGGGCTTTTTTTGTTTGATCGAATATGTATACTATTTATTGTAGTTGATAATTCAGGAAAACCATAACATGAAGAGTCGATTTTACATTTTCTTTGCACTGATTACTCTGTTGGGAATGGGCCTATTAGGATGTGAAGATCAAGTTCCGGAAGAGACTGCCTATGAACCCGATCAAATTGATCAGCATCTGGCTGCTCAGGTTAGTTTTTCTGAGCCATATCGTCCGCAGTTTCACTACTCCCCTAGAATCAACTGGATGAACGATCCGAATGGGCTTGTGTACTATGAGGGCGTTTATCACCTGTTTCATCAGTACAATCCCTTTGGGAACCGCTGGGGATATATGAGCTGGGGTCATGCAACCAGTAACAACCTCGTTCACTGGGAGCATAAAGCCGTAGCTATTCCCTACGGAAAGGAGCAGGAAGAAGGGATTTTTAGTGGAAGTGCTGTGGTTGACCATCAGAATACGAGTGGTTTTGGAGATGGTGAAAATCCGCCTATTGTGGCGATCTACACAAGTCATTATACGCTCGAAGATGGTTCCACTGATCAGGCACAATCCCTGGCGTACAGTCTCGATGGCGGGGAAACATTTACGAAGTATGAAGACAATCCGGTTCTGGAGTTTGATGATCCTGATTTTCGAGATCCCAACGTGTCGTGGAATGAAGAGATGGGAAAATGGCTGATGGTTGTTGCACTGCCAACTCAGCATAAAGTTCAGTTTTATGCATCTGATGACTTGAGAGAGTGGGAGCATCTCAGTGATTTTGGTCCTGCAGGTGCAACGGGTGGAATCTGGGAATGCCCTGATCTCTTTCAGCTTCCGGTGGATGGCGATCCTGAAAATCAAAAGTGGGTCCTCCATGTGGATATGAATCCCGGTTCGATTGCGGGCGGTTCCGGATCCCAGTATTTCGTAGGTGAGTGGGACGGTACCTCATTTATTCCGGATGAGACATTCATGGAGACAGCGCCCCATTGGGTAGATTATGGAACAGATTTTTATGCTGCAATCAGTTGGAATAATATTCCCGAAGAGGATGGACGCCAGCTTTGGGTAGGTTGGATGAACAACTGGGATTATGCAAACGAAATTCCCACAGATCCCTGGAGAAGTGCGATGTCCATCCCACGGTCGGTTCATCTTAAATCTGAAGGGAATTCATTCAGATTGATACAGAAACCGGTTGAAAGTCTCCGGCAGTTGAGGGAAGACCGTGTGGAGATTGAGAATCTTGAAATTCAAAATGAAAGGGTTGATCTCACCCCGCAAGAAATTTCAGGAAAAGCCTATGAAATAATTATGGAGATTGAACCCGGCGATGCGGAGACGGTTGGCCTCAATGTT
>CAYRDO010000005.1:0-7439 GCA_964422985.1 uncultured Rhodohalobacter sp.
ATAGGCAAAGAAAGCATTGAGTCCCATTCCCGGTGCCATGGCCAGAGGAGCTTTTACCCAAAACGCCATTAACAGCGTACCGAAGGAAGCAGCCAACGCCGTGGCAGTAACCACCGCATCAAAATTCATCCCTGCATCCGATAGAATCATCGGGTTCACAAACAGGATGTACGACATTGTGAGAAACGTAGTAATACCGGCGCTGATCTCCTTGCCAACGGAAATCTGATCTGGATAAATTCCTAAAAGTCTTTGAAGCACAATGAGTTATACATGTTTGTTAAGCTATTGAAATATAATGATTTAATACTTATTTCGGATCTTTGTTTAATTACAACAAAAGGAGAAATATTAGAAACTTCCAATACGTTTCTAATAATTGTATTTATCAATATAATTAGCTTTGTTTAGCATTTTGGGTACTTAACAAGGCTACGTATGAATTTACAAGAGGTAATAACTGATTGTTTAGGGACATCGGTTGAGAGGAGCGCATTAAAAAAGTTGATAAAAAAGTGTCATAGCATGGCGCTGGCTTATCTTCGGATGAAAGCGGCCTCCAACAAACTATATATGATTCGAGGTGAACGGCTTGAGGATCTTGCATGGGATTTTATTGCTGAACTTTTCGAAAAAGATGACAGCGGCAAGCTGATCAGACTCCGGGAATATTTTGATGAATCGAGTTTCGAACAACTGAGCCATTCCGATCTGACGATTGAGTTGCGGAAATTAGTATTTACGAAAGTTGAGGATAATATTTTTCGTGCTGTTGGGGAGAAAGATCCGTCGCTCCGTAAGATCATCAGAAATTTAAAGCTCGCCATTCGTGACAATGATTGTAAACACCGTGTTTGTTACGAACACGGGTATATAATTGTTGGAAAAGATGAGGAACATAATCTGCCGATTATGCCTTCCGAGTTTATGCAGATCCGGTTGTCTTCCCGGTTGGAAGAAAAAATGCAAATTCCTGATATTTTGATTGAAGCGATCGATGTTTTGCAACGGCAGGAAAAATATCAAAAACGAATTTCTCTGGTTGCTTTAGCGTCCGTTATTCGGCTGACGTTTGTTCACTTCAATGAGTCTACGGATGACCAGAAGAAGCAGCTAAACGCCGATGAAGATATTATAAATGCTGAATTTGAGAAATTTCTTGATGCAAGTTCAGAAAAAGTTCGTACCAGTACCGGTTACTCCTACATCCGGAAGGGTAAAATTAGCAGTAGCGAACTGGATATTTATATGAAGGCGGCAAAAGACATTGTTAATGATTACTTTAATGATGGAAAAACAGAATCATCTCAGTACGAATATCTAAAAAACTATATGCCCGATTTAGAATATGAGGATTTCCGATCCGATAATCGTCAGATTTTGGAATATCTCGTTAAGCTAATCAGAAAAGACCTTGTTGAAACATTTAAGGAGGATTGGGTATAGTCTTTTTTGCAGGGTATATTTTTTGCGAGGATTTCATAAAAAAACATCATTGAACTTTCCTACGGAAAAACATATCGAAAAATTTGTTCTCCGTCGGTCTGAATTGACCAGTGAAGAACAGCAGTGGATCCAGGAATGGATTCGAAAAGACGAAGGCGTACGCTTGTTGGTAGATTGGTTTAAAACTTTTTACCGGAGCGCTGATGATATCGAGTCTATCCAAGAGAGACCCGATGATTTCTCGCCGGTTATAGAATTGCAAACGGTTAAAAATAAATCAATCTATTCCAGTGGGGTATTCGTGCTTGCAGCGCAAACACCTATTACCGATAGAGGTAAGAAAAGTCTGAAGACGATTCGAACATTTGTCTCTGAGGAGCACAAAACGCTGGTTAGAATTTTACATAACAGTTTAAAAAATCAATCCAAGCTTCATGTAATTTCTGAATTTGTTCGCGACGATGATATTGTTATCGTTGAAATTCAGGATCAGAAAAATACAATATTGGTAAGTGAACCCGGGGGTACATTTGTTATTTCCTATAAAAAATGTTCACAAGATGCTATCAAGAGTTGGGAAAGATGTGAACTGCATTTACCGATTTCGAAAATTCGAGTTTATAAGAATTCTGAACACGATACCTTAAATTTCGATACTTCAGAAGCTCATTTTGAAAGAGATGAACTTGGCTTAGACAGGGTTAAGGATCAGTTACACATCACATTCAATAGTTCTGAGGGCGGGGACCCCGACAAGATGGTGATTTATAACGGGGACAAATCATCCATATGGCCGGTAGCGGATGGAAGTTGTTCAATCGATATTCAGGATCTTTCAGAAACTGTTACTACTCTCTATTTCTATAAATAATTTATCATTCAAAGCATGCCTGATCCGATTCAAGTTGAACGGAACTTTCAGGAGGTGATGGCTCAGTTTGAATCGGCACTATCTATTCGCCACCGACACAAACTGTTCAGGGAGTTTGCTGAAAGCCTGCAAGACTCATTAAAAAAGTATGAGTCTTATATTCTACAGCTATTGGATGAATTACCGGCTTATTCAGGGCCACTTTCATGGAGTGGACTGGATCCATCCGAGATAGAAGAAGATCTTTTAATGCTTGAATCTATTCATTCTTCAATTGAATTGTTGGAAGAGAGTGAAAGTTTTAGTTCTGTTTACAACAGCCTTCAAGTTGTGTGTTTGCTTTTATATGCATGCTTGAATGAAAACGAAAAAGTAGATGGCTATCTAAAGAGAATAGCAGATATCTCTTTTGAAAAAGGGGTTGAAATAAATGACACTGTGGATCCCGAAAATGATACTCTTCAAAAACTTTCCGATTATCTCTCATCAAAACTCCAGGGTGGAGCCGATTTGTCTGCGGATCAGCACGCCTCTTTAACAAGTCTAAATGAACAGATCTCCAGAATACTCCAACCTGCAGATGAAAGTGTATTCATCCCTGTGGCTGAATTGTATCAAGGAGATGAATCAAAAAAAAAGGGATATGGACGATTACGAAAAATGAGAGTTGATCTGTATGGAGAGGCAGAAGGGGCTGAAATTGATGAACTTTTCTGGGCTACAAATATTTATGGGGCAGAAACTCCTTCTCTTGATGCAACGAAAGATGTAATTTTGGCCTCCCGAAAACTCTATGAATCGTCAGGCTCAAGAGTTGCACGAAATAAGTTTTTCAAAGGTGGAATTCATTTTGAAAATACGACTGCCATCCACAATGGAAATTCAGCAAACCTGGCCATTTCAGCCTTGTGGTTTATCCGATTACTGAAAGCAAATGGTGAACGGGAAAGGTATGGTATTCATCCTCATGCAGTACTTACCGGTGATATCGACCAGGAAGGGAATGTTAAGGAAGTTGATAAAGGCTCAATTGAATTAAAAGTGAGAGCAGCTTTCTTTTCGTGGGCTGGTGTTTTGCTTGTGCCTTTTTCACAACGATCAATTGCGGAAAGAGAATTAGAAATATTGCGAGAACGCTTTCCCGGAAAGAGTTTGTCTATTATTGGTGTCAGGCATTTGAGGGAAGTTTTTTATGATCGCCGGGTAGCATCATACCACATTCAGGGGAAAGTAGCATGTTTTATAAATCGTTTAAAAAGGGAGCATTCCAAATTTATTCTGATCCCGAGTATCATACTGCTTCTACTGATTATTGCACGATTGGCATACGGACCGATTGATCATAATCCCCAAAACTTTTCGTATGAGGGATCCTCACTGATTCTCGAAAACCATAATGGGGCAGAAGTAAAAAGATTAGAGGTGGGTGCTCAAACAGCATCTCGATACACTTCAGCTGGATCAATAGCCGCATATCCATTAGCTATACTTTCCGATCTCAATGGAGACGGTTTTAATGAAGTTATTTACGGAAAACGAAATCGGTTAAATCAATCGAACAGAGAAATTTCAGATGTCACAGCTTACTCAGTCAGTGGGGATTCAGTAATTTGGAACCAAGAACTTTTATTAAATTACAACTTTCCAAGACAGTCTGGAGTTACACAGCAAGAGATGTTAATTCGTGAGATGTCACTTGTGGATACAGAATATGGTCCTAAAATAGTAGTGAATGCTAATTCATTCTATTACTTCCAAACTATATTATACCTGATAGATGCAGTTACGGGTGAAGTAGATGCAGAGTATCTGCATATAGGTCATATAAGAGATATGTTTTTGGAGGATTTAAATGGAGATAATCAGAATGAAATAGTTTTTACAGGAATCAACAATGCTTATTGGTTAGCTGCTGTGGGAGTTCTGGAAGTAAATAATTTTCAAGGTCATTCTCCACTTACAAAAGATTATAAGCCCGCAAATATGGCTCCTGTAAATGAATTACACTACATTTTAATACCAAAAACCAAGATCGCCAAATATGCTAATCCAATAATGAAGTACAATGAAGGTCGGACTATTTATTATGATGTATCCAACAAAACAATAAGGGCAATGATTGAGGAGGCCAGAATTCCATTTAGAAAAGAATTTGGAGAGATAATGGTTTCAATTAGTTTCGATGAAAAATTAAAACCGGTTGGTGTGGGTACAAGTGATGTATATGATATTGTTGCAAAACAACTATACGAGGAAGGTGAAATCAATAAGATTCCTGATTACGACTATTTCCAATCTTATCAAGACTCGATACGATATTGGAACGGATCTGAATTTATACATACGCGGGAATATTTCAACGAATAGCAAAAAGGGGTAGAATGCCAGATCCGATTCAAGTTGAGCAATCGTTCCAGGAGTTAATGAGGCATTATGAGTCAACTATATCTATTCGGCATAGGTATCGGCTGTTCAGAAATTTTGTTGAAAGTCTGGAAGGGTCGTTTAAAAAGTATGAATCGTATATTCTGCAGATAGTTGACGAACTTTCTGAGTTTACAGAGCCATTAACCTGGACCGGAATAGATCCTGAACAAATTGAGTTGGATTTGGCATTGCTCAATACCCTCAACTCTTTCCTTCAGCTACCTGAAAAGAGTGAAAACTTTCAACATGTAAGAAAACGACTGGCTGAGGTTTGTCTGCTCTTGTATGCCTGCCTGAATGATTTGAGAGGGGTAAACCATCATTTAAAAATTTCTTTCGGCTTACCCGGTTTGAAAGAAATAGATCGTTCTAAAAATGCCAGTCTTTTAGATCAACTGGCAGGGAGACTGTTACAGGAACTTCAACAATCAACAGGTCTTTCGAGTGCAAAAAAAGATCAGATAAACCGAATTCTTCAGGAGATCAAAGAAATTCAAGAGGAAGAAAAATGGAAAGTATTGGTTCCGGTTGCAGAGAGATATCAAAAAAAATCGTTCGAGAATGAAGAGTACGGGCGGTTGCGTAAAATTTTTGTCGACAAATATTCCCAAACAGAAGATGAGGATAAGCTCGCATTCAATATGAATGTTTATGGCGCTTCTAATCCTTCACTAGATGTGAAGAAAGATTTGTTAACTGCTTCCAGATCTCTGTTTGAATCCACAACCAACAACAGGAAAGAAAACTATTACCGCGGGGGAGTTAGTTTTGAGTTCTCAAATGCGCTTCACGACGGCAATTCCGCAAATCTTGCTATAGCTGCAATTTGGTACACCCGATTGCTTGAGGATAGTAATCACAGAGAGAAATACAAACTTCGTTCACACTCAGCCATTACGGGTGACATAGATAGTGATGGTGATGTTTTGCCGGTGGATGATACAGTAGTAAGCCTTAAACTTCGTGCCGCTTTTTTTTCATGGGCAAAAATTTTAGCAGTGCCCGCTGAGCAACGAGTTCTTTTTGCAGAAGAACTGGAGAAACTTCGTGAAAAATATCCAAATCGAAATTTGGTACTGATTGGTGTGAGTAATTTGCGGGAACTCTTTTTTGATAGACGACTCGCGTCTCACCAGGTAGAAGGCCGCTTCCGATATTATTTTAAAAAATTAAAAAGGCAAAAATATAGTGTGTATATCATACCTCTGTTAATAGTATTGCTGGGAATTCTTGCTTGGCCCAGAATTGATCCGATGGATCAAAATGCAGTGGATGCGGAATTTGAAGACGAACGAATGACGTTGCTCAATCAATATGGACAGGAAATTCGATCCCTGGAAGTGGGTGAAAGAGTCGTTCGAAATTTACAAACGGTCGGGGAGCGCCACAGACTAAATAAGGTGGGCTTTAAAGACCTGGACAATGATGGAATCAATGAAGTGTTTTATGCGAAGGATTTGAATACTCAGAATGAATCATCATGGGAAGAGCTGGTAGCTTTTTCGGTTTCTGGGGATTCAATAATTTGGGAAAAAGAATTAAGGTACGATCTGCATTTCCCACAAAAACCGAGCATTGGGGATGACGGGTATAAAATATTCAACATACAATTTCTGAATGATGATTTGCGCGAAAAAAGCTCCATGATCTTGAATATTGCTCACGAAAGATTTTTTCCGGGTCTCTTGTTAAAAATTGATCCGCAAACCGGCGAGGAATCAGACCGATACATTCATACCGGCCTTATCTATCAAATTTTACTGTATGATATGAATTCAGATGGCGCGGATGAGATTATTGGTCTCGGTGTAAACAATGCATTTGATGGAGCAACGGTAGCGTTTTTGTTGGATTCTAACGATATGAATGGACACTCCCCTTTAAATGAGGAGTACAAAGTGAACGAGTATACCAAGGCAAGAGAGATACAATATATACAGTTTCCACGATCTATTGTGGGGGATGCATTCAGGAAGCGTGTTTTGAATAATAAACCATACTACATAGAAATTGACGGGCATGATAAAACAATTCTTATTCGGGTCTATGATTTTATTATTCGGGAACCCACTCCGTTTGAAAATGATAGCGCCAGCCTGTTTTATTATTTTAATTTCAATTTTGAGATTCAATCCATCGGAACAGATTCAAACTACGATTTGTGGGCAAAAAATCTCTTCGAGGATGGATTGATACCGTTCGAACCCGATCATGAATATTTCGAGGCATTTGAGGATTCGTTGCTTTATTGGAGAAACAGCGAATTCGTGCAACGGTAATGCAAGGAAATATTTCTTCAGTGTACAAAAGGTGAAATGAGTAACTAATACACCTTATCATTGGGGAATGATTAGTCAAGAGAGCAACTTGATGATAGCCATTCGGAGTCGGATGAGCACGGTTTCGGATGGCTCTTTTTTTAAGTGAATGATTACAGAATAACATTTTCCAAATCCCACCAACATTTCGTTTCTTCAGTTAATACAACATTCAACCGATTTACTGAAATGAGACGAACACTTCTGCTTACTTTCCTGGTACTGCTTTTCTGCATCTTTTGCGCTGCAACGTCTAAAGCCCAAACTACCATTTCCGAAAAAACCGATAGAATGGAAAAATATGAAGGGTTTTTTGATTACTGGTGGGATGATGAGACCGGCAAAATCTGGCTGGAGATCGATAAACTGGATCAGGA
>CAYRDO010000005.1:7449-22779 GCA_964422985.1 uncultured Rhodohalobacter sp.
TGAATTCACTGGCGGCCGGGATCGGATCAAATGATATTGGATTAGACCGAAGTCAGCTTGGTGATACGCGAATCGTGAAATTTGAGAAGGTGGGACCCAAAATTCTGCTCATTCAACCAAATTATGATTATCGAGCCACGTCTGACAATCCTCTCGAAGAAAAATCAATCAACGAAGCATTTGCTCAATCGGTTCTTTTTGGATTTGAAGTAGCAGCCGAAGAAAATGATCGAATCCTGATCGATCTCACTGATTTTTTGATGCAGGATGCTCACGGCGTTGCCGAACGGCTTAGTGAAAGTTACCAGGGAAATTATTCTTTTGATAAATCTCGCTCTGCAATCCATTTGCCAGGCACGTTCAACTTTCCGGAAAACTCAGAATTTGAAACGACTTTAACATTCACAGGAAGCGGAGCCGGCGGTTGGCTTAGATCGGTTACACCCACTCCATATGCGGTCACGGTTCGTCAACATCATTCGTTTGTAGAATTACCTGATGATGAATATCAACCCAGAAAATTTGATCCCCGGTCCGGTTATTTTACGATTGGCTACCAAGACTACAGCTCTCCGATTGGTGACGAAATGTACAAACAGTTTATCGTACGTCATCGATTGGAAAAAGAAAATCCGGAAGCAGAAATGAGTGAGCCGGTGGAGCCGATCGTTTATTATTTGGATAACGGAACTCCCGAACCGGTTCGATCTGCCCTTTTGGATGGGGCTCGTTGGTGGAACCAGGCATTTGAGGAGATTGGTTATGAAAATGCCTTCCAGGTAGAAATTTTGCCCGATGACGCCCATCCGCTGGATATTCGGTATAACGTAATTAACTGGGTACATCGGTCAACCCGTGGCTGGTCGTACGGATCATCGGTTGTAGATCCCCGAACCGGTGAGATCATCAAAGGAAATGTGTTGCTTGGATCACTTCGGGTTCGCCAGGATTATCTGATTGCTGAGGGATTATTAGCCCCTTATGAAGAGGGCGCGGAAGTAGATGATAAAATGCTGGAGATGGCATTGGCGCGAATTCGTCAATTGTCTGCACACGAGGTCGGACACACACTTGGGATTGCTCACAATTTTGCGGCAAGCACCAATCAAGACGCTTCCGTGATGGACTATCCTCATCCGCAGGCAACAGTTTTGCCGGATGGCACACTCAACCTCGATAATGCTTACGATACCGACATCGGCGAGTGGGATAAACGAACAGTGGCGTATGGTTACCAGGATTTTCCGGAAGATGTGAATGAAGAAGAGGCATTGGAAGATATCATCCAGGAAAATATAGATATGGGTTTGCTCTACATTTCTGATGAAGCCGCGCGGCCTCAAAGTGGTCTTCACCCGGCCGCGCATTTGTGGGATTACGGCACGGATGTGATCGATCAGATGGATCACATTTTGGAGGTTCGTGAAACAGCACTCAACAATTTTGGTGAAGAGGTGATCCGAATGGGACGGCCTATGGCAGACTTGGAAAATGCTCTCGTTCCGATCTATCTTTATCACAGATACCAAATTGAAGCTGTATCTAAACTGATTGGAGGAGTGAACTATTCCTACAATCTACGTGGAGATGACCAAACCAATCCCGAAATTGTCGATGCAGAGATTCAAAGGAATGCAGTGGAATCCTTATTGCAAACTCTTCAGCCGGAAGTTTTGGCACTTCCCGAGAATATCCTGGATCTGATTCCACCACAACCTGCACAAATACCTTCAACTCGCGAACACTTCAGGGGATACACAAATCCTATGCTCGATCCGGTAGCGATGGCAGAAGTGGCAGCAGATCAAACAGCTAATATGATTTTCAATGCAGAACGAGCCGCTCGACTCACGACACAATCGGCCCGAAATCCAGAACTACCAAGTTTGATGGAAATGACTGAGGATGTACTGAATGCCACAATTTTAGGTGAAATGAGTGATGGGTATCAAGGAGCAATTCAACGCGGCGTGAATGTTGCCGTATTTCGAAATTTGGTAGAATTGGCATCAGACAAAAATGCCTCGCCGGATGTAAAAGCGATCACAAAATTAGTTCTCGAAAATCTACAAGTTGAATTAACGGAGCGTTCTTTTGAACTTGACAACGCGGTTTGGAACGCCCATTATAACTACATTCTCGGGTTAATCGAGCAGTACAATAAAGATCCAGAATCTTTTTCTACGCCTCCGGCACCTTATACTCCTCCGGGTTCGCCGATTGGTAGTGATGTTTTTTTAGAATATGGATGCACAACCTTAACCACAGACCATTAAACCAAAGCTAAATACCATGTCGAACAGTTCATTAACAAAATTACTTCTTATCGTTGTAACATTTGTCGGGCTATCTGTTTTCGGTTGCCAGAGTGAATCCGATTCTTCTCAGGAGATGTCTGATTCAGCCACCGAACCGGATACCGTTTTAAGTTCTGAAATGAGTGATACGTTGAATGCTATTTCCGAGCCGCTTGTCGATTATATGTATACCGCCGATCCATCAGCCCATGTATTTGATGGAACGCTGTATATCTATCCATCTCATGATTATGAATCGGGAATTCCACAGGACGATCTCGGGAGCCATTTTGATATGAAAGATTATCATGTGTTTTCGATGGAAACCGTCGGCGGAGAAGTGACGGATCACGGATTAGCTCTTCATGTGGATGATGTACCGTGGGCAGATAGACAGATGTGGGCACCTGATGCCAATAGAAAAGGTGATACCTACTATTTTTACTTTCCGGCGAAAGATGAAAATGGAGTCTTTTATATAGGAGCGGCTACGGCGGATTCTCCAACCGGACCATTTGATCCACAGCCGGAACCGATAGAAGGAAGCTACAGTATGGATCCGGCTGTTTATAAAGACACCGATGGTGAATATTACATGTATTTTGGCGGAATTTGGGGTGGTCAGCTTCAGCGATGGGAAACCGGCGAGTATGTTGAAGAGGATACCTATCCTGCTGATGACGAACCGGCGATTATGCCAAAAGTTGCACGCATGAGCGATGACATGCTCAGCTTCGATGAGGAGCCAAAAGATGTGATGTTACTCGATCAAAACGGAGATCCAATCACAGCAGGTGATAACGACCGACGATTTTTTGAAGCTGCTTGGGTTCACAAATATAATGATACCTACTACTTCTCCTATTCCACTGGTGATACTCACAAAATTGTCTATGCTACCGGCGATAACCCCTACGGACCCTTTACCTACCAGGGAGTAATTTTGGAACCGGTGATTGGCTGGACGAATCATCATTCCATTGCCGAGTTTGAAGGTCAGTGGTACCTGTTCTATCATGATACCGAACTCTCCGGCGGACAAACACACCTCCGAAATATCAAGATGACACCACTCACGCATAATCCGGACGGTAGTATCGAGACGATTGACCCGTATCCGGATATGGAATGATAGATGGCAGAAAGGTAACGGCAGAATGCAAAGGACAAATTCCAAGAACAGGGCTCTTGTCATATAGTTGAGCAGTAGACAGTTGACAGTAGGGAAAGCGATAAGTGCCTACTGCTTACTGTCAACTTTTTCTACGAACACTGCATTGAGATTCGGTGCTTGGAGTTTGGTGCTTGAGATTTGCCCGTCTCATTTCTCTCCAACTTTTTCACTACCTTTCCCATGGAAAAGATCTTCTACAGAATGAACATCAGAAAAAACTCTGCCATAACGAATGTTCGACGATTTTACTTTCGATAAAAATGACCGTGGTTTTTCGCAAAAAGCGTTCTCTTTCATGCGAAAAACCATCATTCCTGCTACGAAATACCTGTTCAATCCGCGGATCATCAATCCGGAAAATATGCCGATAACGGGACCTTGTTTTATCTATGGAAATCACGCTAACTATTTTGATCCGTTTATGATCAATGTTGGTATGACCCAAGAACCGACGGCCGGCGTAATGACTCGCGATCAGTTTCATAAAACGCTCCCCCGAATTTTTATGGACAGCATCGGGATTGTACCGACAAGTAAATATGTGCCCGAACCGGGAAGCATTCGCAGTGTGTTGAAAATGATAGATCAAAACCGGATGATTGTCATCTTTCCGGAAGGTGGCCGGCGCTGGGATGGAAAGCCAAAACCACTGATCGAAACCACGTTGAAACTCTTTTGGAAAATGAAAATTCCGGTTCACCCGGTCCAAATTCACGGATCGTATTTAGGATGGCCGCGGTGGGCAGATAAAATCAGAAAGGGTAGTGTAGAAATGCATTTCATGGATCCGCTTCATGCATCCGATTTTGATGATTATCATACGTTTGCTGCCCGCTGTCGGGAACTGATTAGCTTTGACGAGTATAATCCGCCTGAAGAAGCGATGCCAAAAACGTGTAGAAAACCTGCGTCGGGTATTTACCGGCTTCTCTATCGTTGTCCGGATACGGGAGTGAACGGTGCGGTATTTTCGCCCGACGGAGAGTATGTATTCAGCCGAACATCCGATTTTCGATACCGAATGAACACGGCATCCCGGTTAATAGACAACCAAGGTTCAGTCGTTTCAATCATCGATCTTTTTGAAAAGATTAATCGTATGCCGATGGAATATGAAGATCCAAAAGAAAATATACTGCTTCAAAAAAACGGCACACAGGTTAATAAACTGGATCAGGAACAACGACTTCAAAAAATTGGCCGTGGAATTGCAGAGCTTCACCCCGATGGCTTGAACATGGCTGTTGGGGCACAACGGTTCGGTTATACCCTCGATCAAATTCACTACACCTCTGTTGAGCAAAATCATAAGCTGACAATTACCGGTTCCAATGGAGCCATACAAATAAACCTCGAAGGCCAAAGTGCCCTGCAATGGCAATTGTATATAAACAGGTTGAAAGCTGGAGAAAATCCTGTAACTTCGCTCTGACATGAGCTCATGGACACTCGATATATCTGCCGGAAAATTTTTTCTTGATTTTGCCTGGATGGGCGTGCTTTTGGTTATTGCCACCTATCTGAGAAGCAAAATCAGCATCCTTCAGAAATATCTGATTCCCGCGAACCTTTTAGCCGGCGCACTTGGGTTGATTTTAGGCGCTAATATACTCGGGTGGATCGATCTTACATCCGAACGATTGGGTACGTATGTATATCATCTTTTGGCGCTTCTGTTTATCGCTTTGGGACTGCGCGAGCCCAAAAGTAAAATGGGTCTCTCTTCCGTAAAATTTGGGCTGATATTTATCTCGGTTTACCTGGTTCAGGCAATTGTAGGGTTGATTTTTGCTTTCCTGTTAATTTACACTTTTATGCCCGATCTGTTTGCCGGAATTGGATTGTTGCCACCGCTGGCATTTGGTATGAATCCCGGAATTGCGTACTCCATCGGAAGTAATTGGGAGCAGTTCGGGTTTGCAAGCGGCGGAATCGTTGGGCTCACCTTTTCAGCCTGTGGATTTCTTGTGGCATACACAGTTGGAATTTGGATTGTTCGTCGGGGTATTAAAAAAGGACGAGCAGCTTATATCCATTCTGATGATGAACTCCCTGATGAAGTAAAGAAAGGAATTTTAGATGAACCACGTGCAAATGAAGAGGAAAAGATCACAACTTCTCCCGAAAACATCGAGTCGTTCTCATTTCACATCGGTCTGATTGGGTTTACATTCGTGCTCACATATTTGGTAGTTATTCTTATGGAATGGGGATTGGTTACTATTGGAGCCGAAAACGAGGTTACCACGTTATGGTCATTTCATTTTATTATAGCGGCTATTGTTGCCCTGTTTGTGCGAAAAATCCTCGATACAACCAAAGCAAGTCGAATCATTGACGATGTAACAATGACTCGCTGCTCCAATTTGTTTATGGATTTTATGATTGTAGCATCCGTAGCGGCCATAAGTTTGGTGGTCGTGGCTCAATATTGGCTGCCGCTTCTGGTGATCTCAATTCTGGTGACACTCGCCACCTGGTGGGTGATTCAATACATGACGAGTGATGCCTTTCATGAGTATGAATTTGAGCGATTTGCAGCCATCTTCGGGAACATGACCGGAACTCTTCAATCGGCATTGGTTCTGTTGAGAATTGTCGATTCGGGGATGAAATCACCTGCGAGTTACAATCTTGTTTATGGAAGTGGATTGGCACTCGTTTTTGGTTTTCCATTACTTTTGTTGATCAACGCTCCGGTCCACTATTTTGATGATCCCACCGAAGGATTCTGGATGGTTCTTTTTGCGCTGATCGGCTACCTGGTTTTACTCGCAATTGCGTGGCAATATTTGAAGAGAAATGGCGATTAACCCAAAAAAGAATTCAATCTACCAGTTCTTTGTAAGCTGAAAACGGAACAAAGCAGAGCCTTTTTCTATAGATACTTTTGAATCAATGTTAAAAATTATTCCTGACATGAAGTGGAAGTCGCCTCTTTTATATCTAACCGCAATTTTTTTCTTATTCTTTTCCTGTAGTGATTCCGTCACAAATTCAGACAATAATTCCGACACTGATAATGACGAAAATCCAACCTTTAGCTACAATCACGAAGACCAACCTGGGAGTTCGGCAGTTGATTTTTTAGCGAGTGAAGATTTTGAAAATCTTGTCAT
Source organism: uncultured Rhodohalobacter sp. (assembly GCA_964422985.1). GTDB lineage: Bacteria > Bacteroidota > Rhodothermia > Balneolales > Balneolaceae > Rhodohalobacter. Next base: position 14,040 of record CAYRDO010000005.1, read on the forward strand.
AGAAATTGATTACATGGAGGGGTATGAACCGACTGATGAGGCGATCAATAATCTGAAATCTTTTCTTGAGAACAGGTTGAAGAAATCAAGCATTACGATCATGTCGCCTTCGTCGATTGAGGCCGGCGGACAATCATCATACACGGCAAATGAGGTTCGGGATTTGGAGCAAGAGCATCGCTCAGAGTTTTCTGAAGAAAACACACTGGCTGCTTATGTCATAATTTTAGATGGAGAATACAGCCAGAGTAATGTTCTTGGGATCGCATATTACAATACGTCTGCTGCTCTTTTTGGGGAGTCGATTCAAAACGCCTCTGAGGGAATTGGATCGAATCCAAAAAGTTTGATTGAGTCTACTGTTTTGCAACACGAATACGGTCATCTTTTAGGACTTGTAAATAACGGTGTGGAGATGCAGCAAGATCACCAGGATGAAGGCAACGGTGCTCATTGTAATGATGAAAATTGCCTGATGTACTATGCTGTGGAAACAACCGATTTTTTCGCCTCACTTTTAGGCGGTGAAGTACCCGAATTGGACGACCAATGCCGCACCGATTTAGCAGCCGCAGGCGGTAAATAGTTTAAAGACATTTATTTTGATTTCTTAAATTTATAGGTATCTCAGCTGTTTGAGGTGTAAGAAACTATGAGAGACGATAATTCTCATCAAGAAAAGAGCTAAATGTTCAAAAAACCGGTCTTTATACTTTATTTAATCACTATATGTCTTCTGTTTAATTCCTGCGATTCATTTATAGACCAAGCTTGTACAGCCGAGTTTAGAAGTATCGGAGTGACTGTTTTTACTACAGAAAATGAACCCGTAATTCTTGATGAATTTACAGTCACTAAACGTCAATTTCACAGCGAAGGAGAGTTAGAGATTTGTGGGAATGGATTTGATTGCGAAAACGGGAAGCCAGCCGGATATCCACAACAAGGGTTTTACGTGATCTTCCACGATGGGATGAGAAGCAAGATTAAAGGAGGTGTGATGAAAGTTACAGCCTCAGGAAAGAAAGATGAAATAGAGTTCAAAGAAGACTTTCTAATTTCCAGTGACGGCTGTCATGTATCCAAAGAAGCCGGCCCTGATACTGTTTATGTAGAAACGAACTAAGAGAAGCGCTCAAAAGACATTGTATTTTTTAGTACTATTTCAAATAATCTATTCAGACACAAGGTATTGGTAAGAGTTCAGAATTTTTTGCCAAACAGAAAAAATACAATGTTTCTATACTCCGGTAACCTGAATCCTGCCTAATCCTGCTTATACTTAAACAGATTCTCAGCACCCACTTTTTCCTCAGCCTGGTTCAGCGCATAGGCACTTTCAAACAGAACAATGGGATTCCCCTCCATATCTTTTGTGATATGGGTTGAATAGTTACTCTGCAGTTTCTTGATAATCGCCTCACTGTCATTCGGGAGCCATCTTGCAGAGTGATACGAAACCGGCTGCTGATGAAGTTCGACTCCATATTCCGCTGACATCCGGTGCGTAACCACATCAAACTGGAGCACACCGACGGTTCCGAGCAGTAACTCATTTCCAACACCTTGAGGAACTTCAAAAACGTGGACAACTCCCTCTTCAGAAAGCTGTTTCAAACCTTCGCGAAGTTGTTTCCGTTTGAAGGGATCTTTGGTTGAAACTTTCATAAAGTGTTCCGGTGTAAAGAGCGGAATCACATTAAATTTCACCGGTATGTCGGAGTAGAGGGTTGATCCGATCCGGAAAAAGCCGGGACTAAACAACGAGACAATATCGCCCGGATAGGCTTCTTCCATGATGTTACGTTCATCGCCCATCAATGTGTGGGGCGTGGACATTCGAACTTTCTTTCCGGTTCCTGCGTGTGTTACCTCCAGTCCGCGTTCAAACTTCCCGGACGTGATCCGAACAAAAGCCGCACAATCCCGGTGATCGGGATTCATATTCGCCTGAAGTTTAAATACAAATCCGCTGAACGGCTTATTAAGATCATGTTGATGTTCTTCAGAATCCTGGTAAGGTTGCGGACTCGGAGCTAAATTTTGAAAGTAGTTCAGAAATACATCTAACCCAAAATTGTTTAAGGCCGATCCAAAAAATACAGGAGAGACTTCACCCTTTTTGAATCCCTCCCGATCCATGTTTTCAAACATGTCTTCGATTAGCATAATCTCTTCGGTCAGTTCCTCTTTCTCGGGACCGGATAACGTACTCTCAGCCAATCCCTCTTCCAAAGAACTAAACACTTCCGTTTCTGCTTTTTGGGCTCCATGTTTTGATTTTCTATAGAGATGAAGCTCTTTGCCAATCAGGTCATAAATGCCTTGAAATTTTTGTCCGTAACCGACCGGCCAGCTTGCGGGAATTGCCTCGATGCCAAGCTGATTTTCAATATTGCTCAGAACTTCCAGAGGTTCCATACCGGGGCGGTCACATTTATTCACAAATGTGATAACCGGAACCTGACGCATTTTGCAAACTTCAAATAGTTTTTCAGTCTGTTCCTCGACGCCTTTGGCAACGTCAATCACCATCAAACCAGAGTCGGCGGCTACCAGCGTACGGAGTGTATCTTCAGAAAAGTCTTTGTGGCCCGGGGTATCGAGCAGATTGTATTTGATGCCGTCTTTCTCAAATCGAAGTACCGATGAGGTAACGGAAATTCCACGCTCTTTCTCAATGGCCATCCAATCGGATGCCGCGTAACGCGCTGCTTTTCTTTGACGAATGGAGCCCGCCTCATGAATAGCACCTCCGTAAAGAAGCAGTTTTTCCGTGAGGGTGGTTTTCCCCGCATCCGGGTGCGAAATAATGGCAAAGGTTCGCCGCTTTTTCGCCTCCTCTAAAATTTGGTTATCCTGAACGGTTGTATCGGTTTCTGGCATTTTGTCGTCTTACTCAATAAAAATTCAAAGACTTGTAAGATAAGGAATTTTACGGTTGTGTTCATCTCCGTGCTTGTTCAAAGAAATGATGGAACACGAGTATTTAAAAATTGTTTGGACTACTACCATCGAGCGATAAAATCATAAAAAACAATCTAATATTAATTCAAGATTTAAAGCCATGATTAACAAGAAGAGAATATCTGCCGCACTATCGATGTTTCTATCCATTTTTTTAGTTGCCGCAATCAGCAACGTAACTGCCCAGGATAGCAATGTTGTTGAAGTAATTAATAACAGTGAAAATCATACCGTATTTGCTGATCTGTTAAACGAAACGGGACTCAACGATGTCGTTTCGCAAGCCGGCCCCTATACCGTAGTGGCACCTACAGACCAGGCATTTGAAGAGATGGACGTAAACCTCGAAGATCTTCGTGCGAACCCTGACAGTTTAGAAAGCGTGGTCATTTCTCACCTTTTTCAGGGTGAAGTTCCTGCACAGAAAGCTGAAGCTTCACTAGGAATAGAGATTACAGAAGGTGACATTGAAGCGTCTAATGGAATGGTACATATATCTAATGATGTAATTGAGAACTAAGACTCCAATCAAAAACTCCAAAGCCGTTGCTTGTAATAAAGTGACGGCTTTTTTTGATTGAAAACCTAGATCAAACCAGGGAAAGCAGTGCTTCTCTAAACAAATCAACATCCCTATGATCATTGTAAACGTGGGGTGAAACGCGTACGGATGATCCGCGTACAGAAACGTGAATGTGATGTTCAGTAAATTTTTCGCTGAGTTTTTCCATGCTTATATGCTTTGGCAGCCGTACCCCAAACATGTGATGTCCGCGCCATTGCTCATCTTCAATCTGGAAACCATGGTCCCGCAATTTCCGGATGGTTTCTGAACAAAGATTTTGGCAATAGGTTTGAATCGCCTCGGGCGTCCATTCGTTGACCTGTTTCAATGCGGCGGCTACCATCGGCAGGTTGATGAAATTACTGCGTTCTCCCATATCAAACCGAAGTGCACCGGGTTTGTATTCTTCTTCGTAATCCACAAGTCCGCCGAACTTTTCACTGTTTTTTCTGACGATCCATCCCTCCTCTAAAGGAATTCCATCCAAAAGCCGCGGTCCAAAAAATCCAAGGGCGGATCCATAAGATCCCATCAACCATTTATAAGCAGCACAAATTAGAGCATCGGGTTGTATAACGTTTACATCAAACGGTAGAGCTCCGACCGATTGTGTTCCGTCGATCACAAAAAGAGAATCTTTTTCGCGAGCAACTTTTCCAATCTGTTTGAGATCAAATCGAGTACCATCCGTCCAATGAACGCTGCCGAGGGTTACTAAGATTGTATCATCAGAAATAGCCTCAAGAATTCGCTGATTCCATTTTTTTCCTCGATTTTTAAAATCAGCAGGCGGCTGAATAATCTTCAATTTACAATCGTGATCTCTACAAAATCGCATCCATGGATAGACGTTGCTGGGAAATTGTTCGCCGGCCACAATAATTTCTCCTCCTTTTTTGTGGGGAAGATTCTTGGCAACTGTAGCCATTCCGTAGGATACAGCCGGCATGACCGCAATTTGTTGGGGATTCTCTGCATGAATCAGTTTTGCAAATTCCTGTCGGACAATATCCGAATCCTCAAAAAAGTCTTCGGGCTTCACATTCCATGGATGCTGTTTCCCGCGGATTCCCTCAATTCCGGCTTCCTCGACTGATCGGAGAAGTGGAGAAAGATAGGAGCAGTTGAGGTAATGTTCATTTTCAGGAAGTCGGAATAACTCTTTTTGGCAATTCATGATTTAAAAATAGGTTCACAGTCAGTTAAATGAAATTACAAAAAGGGAAACCACGGAGGTACAGAGGTTTTGCACAGGGATCACAAAGAAATGGAAGAATTTTTTTATCAGTGTCTGAAAGTATGAGTAAACAGAAAACCGTAAAGAACTCTGTGATTTCTCTGTGTCTCTGTGGTAAAAAGAAAGGCTATCGCCACTGCTCAAAACAAGCCAAGCTGTTTATCTTTTCTATTGACGGGCCATTCAGGCAATGGTTCCAGTTCGGTAAGATTTGCCAGTTCGTGATGAAAATATTTGGCAAGTTTTGGTGCGTGAAGTGTATCCGGTGAATGAATAAATATGTAGGGATGCTTTCCATCTTTGATCCAGTTGGCGATGATAATCGCCCACTCCTTCAGATGAGATTCATTTTGAATCACCTCGTTTCCACCCACATATCGAATAAATGGATTGGCTCCGGTCGCATCAAACCGAACAGGAGTTTTTGGTTTCTTCCCTTTAGCTTTCGAAATGGTGGGGTCGTCACTTTTTAATTCATGAAGTCGACGAGTATCAAACACTACGCGATTCACGCCATAGCTTTTTAGCAGGTCATTCAAGTGGCGCTCTTTCTTCCCTTTATCAAAAAAATCGAGATGTCGAACTTCTACAGCAAAACTAAAGTGAGCGGGCAGAATCTCAATTAATTCTTCAAGGTTCTGCATCTGCTCATAAGAAAAATTCGGACCGAGCTGGATATGAAACGGTCCAAGCTTAGTTCGGATAGGTCTGAAAAGATCCAGGAAAGAGAGCACATCCTGAGTTACATTATTAAGCTTCTGCCTATGTGTAATTTCTTTGGGAAATTTGAAACAGAATTTGAAGTCAGCTGGAACTTGATCACCCCATTTTTTGATGGTCTCGGGGTCCGGAACTCGATAAAAAGTTGTATTACCTTCTACAGCATTAAATACGGACGCATATTCATTGAGGAAATTTTCGGCCTTGGCATCTTCGCTAAAAAAGTTGCCGGTCCAATCCTTAAATCCCCATTGCGTCAAACCGATATGATATTTTTTAATGCTCATAGATCAGGTTGAATACCAATGTATTCTATCCAATAAACAAAATTTTAGCAAACTATCATTAAAAAACAGGAATGATTTTAGTTAGATAAAAATTATTGCTTCATTTTCTCTGAAGATTTTGAAAGTTATTCTCTATAACATGAGAGAGTTTTTAACAAATCTGAGATAAAAATGGAAACGGTTCCAGATTTGCATTGCACGGACTGAATTCTATATTCCAAACGAATGCGTACATAGATATAATCGTACGATGTCTTTTTTAAAAATTTAAAAAATGAAGATATATGCCGTTTAATTGGCTCGACTATTTAGTGATTGTGGCCTACATCGCCGTGATGGTCATCGTGGGTTATTTGGCACAGAGACGGGGGCAGGAGAATCTTGAAGACTATTTTACAGGGGGACAAGATCTGCCTTGGTGGCTGATCGGTATCTCGATGGTAGCCACGACCTTTGCTGCAGATACTCCTCTAGCCGTTACCGGAATTGTAGCGAGTGAGGGGATTGCCGGAAACTGGATATGGTGGAACTTCATGTTTTCCGGGTTATTCACTGTGTTTTTGTACGCCAAACTCTGGAAGCGGGCCGATGTAATTACGGATGTTGAGTTTATCTCTATTCGATATGCTGGAAAACCTTCACGCATTCTTCGGGGATTCCGGGCGTTGTACCTCGCATTCCCCATTAACTGTATTATCCTCGGATGGGTAACGGTGGGAATGGCCAAAATTCTGACCATTTTAACCGGCGCCGAGCAGTGGGCGGTTATTCTTGTGATCTATCTGTTTATCGGGATCTATATTGCGTTTTCCGGGCTTTGGGGTGTGATTATTACAGATTTTATACAGTTCATTATCGCCATGGGCGGTACCATACTGCTGGCATATTATGCTGTTGATTCGGTTGGTGGTCTTGCTCAACTCGAAGCTGAAATTACATCACTATTTGGGGAGGGGCATTCAGTTCTTTCTCTGAATCCAATCGCTAACCCCCAAATTGCTATGGCAACCGCATTGGTTTGGGTGGGAATGATGTGGTGGGCATCCTGGTACCCCGGTTCAGAGCCCGGCGGTGGCGGCTATATTGCCCAGCGAATGTTTTCTGCAAAAGATGAGAAAAATGCGGTTGGCGGAACGCTTTTATTTAACCTTGCACACTTTGCTTTGCGTCCTTGGCCGTGGATTCTCGTGGCACTCGTTGCGATGGTTACCTACCCGGGTTTGGAAGATCCCGAAACAGGGTATCCATTGTTGATGCTTGAACTGCTTCCCGCCGGATTGCTTGGATTGCTTGCTGTCGCATTTTTGGCGGCGTTTGTATCCACCGTATCTACGCAATTGAACTGGGGTGCGTCGTATGTGGTGAATGATTTTTATCAGCCATTTATTATGCCCGAAACGGAATTTGAATCGAAAGCGGCTGCGCAGAAGCACTATGTTTTAGTTTCGAGAATCACCACAATTATTATGATGGTTGCGGCTGTGGGAGTTTCATATATGTTTGATTCGGTGAAAGGCGGATGGGAGGCGATTCTTTCCATCGGTGCGGGAACGGGACTTGTGTACATGCTTCGATGGTTCTGGTGGCGAATCAACGCTTGGAGTGAAATTGCGGCGATGTCGGCCGCGGCGATCGGTAGTTTCCTTGCTCCGCAAATCGGGTATGACGGCTTTGCACCCCAAATGATTTTCACCACGATTTTTGCAACGGTCATTTGGCTGGCAGCCACTTTTCTTACCAAGCCTGATAATGACGAGACTCTCCAGGCATTCTACAATCGCGTTAAACCTGGCGGACCAGGTTGGAAGCCATACATGTCTCCCTGCGAAACCAGCGAATCTCTCTTGCCCGGAATCGGCTATGTGATTGTGAGCTCTATTTCCATTCTCTGCTTTTTATTCGGAATGGGCCAGATCTTCTTCGAATCGTTAGCTCTTGGTCTCGGCTGTTTTGCAGTTGGGATTTTGGGAATTTGGTTTGTGATTCGGAAGATTTAGGTCAGAGAAATATCACAGAGTTTGAGTAGATCGAAATCCTGTCAGAGTTCGAATTGTCTTTTCCACCTTAACTCTTAAAAAAAGGTCTCGCAACTCTGCCAGGAATCTGAAAGGCACAGATGCTCTGACAGGTTGCTTGGTGAAGAATTTTAAGCCTTATTTTAAATTCCTGATGTGCTTCAATAAAATTCGCCCTTTTCTCAAACAATTTTTTAACAGCTTTAGAAATAGATATTTAGACCGATTGCGAGTCGATTAATATTGTCTGTTTGAACCTCGTCAGTGCTGGTGAGTTTGCCCGCCCGAAATTCTACAAAAGGTTTCAGGTATGGCAGAATTTCAACATCTGCCCCAATAAAGCCATTCCAGTAGAAGTTTCTTTCTTTAAAACTGAAACCCTGGGCATCGGTATTCAGTTTAAATCGTTCATTCCCAATACCCACACCTACATATGGTGAAATCCTTTGAATAGTAAATCCGGCAAAAGCAGCAAATCCAAAGTCGTAAACATCAAGCTCGCTACTGTAATTAATCCCTTGTCGGTTGATCTGTGTGTTTTCGTTAAAGTAACTAAAATGTCCTCGGAGACTCAGGTCTAATAGTGGCAGGCCCTCAAGGATGTCTCTTTCAACTCTTAGTCCGAATCCGCTATTTGGGTCTTCATTTCGGTATTCGTATGATACTCCGGCAGACCATTGGGCATTAGCTGTTTCATGTAAGGGAATTAAAAAAAGAAAGGCCAAAAAAATGTAGATGAATTTTTTCATGACTATACTTAATTGTGGTTCTTTTGGTGATATCTAAGTTTTAACCTGTAATCTAAATTTTTATAACCTTCAAAAGGTTCCATGATCTAGCTGGTTATAATCTCTGGATTCTTTCATTACAGATTATAGTTTTGTTTTCAGAAGCGTAATCATATTTAGAAGTCCGGTTAGTTGCTGCAATGATATTTATAAGTATGCCA
>CAYRDO010000005.1:22789-38857 GCA_964422985.1 uncultured Rhodohalobacter sp.
TTGCTAAATTCATTTTCTAACATGCCAAACCCATAAAAAATCCATATCTTTATTTGCTGTTATACTCATTGAAAAGTTGCCGTTTAATGCCAGTCTGAAGTGAACCAATAGCATCGGCTTCTTGTTTGAAATCAGAAAGAAATAAAAGACACTGAGATTCGATTTTTTATGCAGATAGATTTTGAGAACGAACGCTTTTCTACCCGGCACATTGGTCCCGATGAACAGCAAAAGAAAGAGATGCTTGAAGTTTGTGATGCGAAGTCCATCGAGCAATTATTGAAAGAGACGATTCCCGCAAAAATCCGGCTTGATAAACCACTGGATCTTCCGCCGGCACTTAGCGAGAATGAGTACCTCGATCACATCAAAAAAACAGCATCTAAAAACGAGATTTACAAGTCGTTCATTGGGATGGGTTATTATGATACCCATACCCCGAATGTGATCCTCCGGAACATCCTCGAAAATCCCGGATGGTACACGGCCTATACTCCCTACCAGGCAGAAATTTCTCAGGGGCGATTAGAGGCCTTGATCAACTTTCAAACGATGGTCACAGACCTGACCGGAATGGAGATTGCCAACGCATCTCTTTTGGATGAGGGTACTGCAGCGGCCGAAGCGATTTCGATGTTGCATGGTCGTCGACGAGGAAAGAAACGAAAGACGGCGAAGACCTTTTTTGTCTCAGAAAATTGTCATCCGCAAACGAAGTCGGTTTTGAAAAGCCGAATGGAACCGCTGGAAATCAAACTGGAATTTGGAAATCCGGAGGAAGCGGATCTGACTAATGAGAACTATTTTGGAATTCTTTTCCAATATCCCGATACCTATGGGACGGTTAAAGATTTAACGGGCTTGATTGGAGAGGCTCATGCGAATGATGTTTATGTAACAGTTGCGGCCGATCTGTTGAGCCTCACGCTTCTGACACCTCCCGGCGAAATGGGAGCGGACGTGGTTGTTGGAACCACTCAACGTTTTGGTGTACCAATGGGATATGGCGGTCCGCACGCAGCGTATTTTGCCACAAAAGAGGAATTTAAGCGGCAGATTCCGGGACGAATTATCGGTGTAACAAAAGATGCCGAAGGGAATGCAGCATACCGCATGGCACTTCAGACCCGCGAACAGCACATCCGCCGCGAGAAGGCGACATCAAATATTTGTACGGCACAAGTTCTATTGGCTGTTATTTCCGGAATGTATGCGGCTTATCATGGGCCTGAAGGGTTGAAGAAGATCGCTTCAAAAGTTCACGGCCTTGCAAAACTGGCATCGGCCGGATTGCAGGAGTTAGGATTTGAAACCGTCAGCGACCAATTTTTTGACACTATTACGGTAACAAACTTAAAACAGGGTCAAATTAAAGCCATTCGTTCAAATGCATTGGATCAGGAAATAAATTTTAGATACCTGGAAAATGGTGTTGGCCTATCGTTTGATGAGACGAAAAGTTTGGATGATGTAGAGGCCGTTCTGGCTATTTTTGCAGATTCGTTAGCCAAACAGAACGAATTTGATGTGCAAAAAGCGTCTGAAGTGATGCGAGTTGACTTTCCGAAATCACTGACCCGAACATCGTCATACCTTGAACATCCGGTGTTCAACCAGTTTCATTCTGAGCATGAGATGCTTCGATATTTGAAAGAACTGGAGAATCGGGATTTAAGTCTAACGCATTCGATGATTTCGCTCGGTTCTTGTACAATGAAACTGAATGCAACGGCCGAAATGATTCCATTGACGTGGCCTGAGTTTGGTAAAATTCATCCGTTCGCCCCGACTGATCAGGCTAAAGGATATCATCAGCTATTTGATGAGCTGGATGCTTGGTTGTCGGAGATCACAGGATTTGCGAAAATTTCACTTCAGCCAAATTCCGGCGCTCAGGGAGAATACGCCGGGTTGATGACCATTCGCGGTTATCATCATGCCAACGGCGAGACCCAGCGAAACGTAACGATTGTACCGTCATCTGCTCACGGAACAAATCCTGCAAGTGCGGTGATGGCCGGGATGGATGTGGTCGTAACCAAGTGCGATGAAAATGGCAATATCGATCTGGATGATCTTCGGGAGAAGGTTGAAAAGTATAGCGATCGATTGTCTTCGTTGATGGTGACCTACCCATCTACTCACGGGGTTTTTGAGGAAGATATCCGGGAGATTTGTGAATTGATTCATGAGCATGGCGGACTCGTCTATATGGACGGTGCTAATATGAACGCTCAAATTGGGTGGACTTCGCCGGCACAGATCGGCGCAGATGTTTGTCACCTGAATCTTCACAAAACATTTTGTATTCCACATGGCGGCGGTGGCCCCGGAATGGGACCGATCGGAGTCGTGGAAAAGCTTGTTCCGTATCTGCCAGATCACGACGTGATAAAAATCAACGGTGGGAAAGGAATCTCGGCTGTTTCATCAGCTCCGTGGGGAAGCGCCAGTATTTTAACGATCTCACATGCCTACATCCGAATGATGGGTGCCGACGGGTTAAAAGAAGCTACTGAAGTAGCGATCCTGAACGCTAACTATTTGAAAGATCGATTGAAAGATCACTATCCGATTTTGTACACGGGACGAGGGGGGCGTTCAGCTCACGAGTTTATTGTTGATCTCAGAGATTTCAATAAAGACATAGGAATTGATGCTACCGACGTAGCCAAGCGATTGATGGATTACGGATTCCACGCTCCAACCATGTCATTTCCGGTTCCGGGAACACTTATGATTGAACCGACAGAAAGCGAGTCTAAAGAGGAGCTGGATCGTTTTTGTGATGCAATGATTCAGATCCGAAAAGAGATTCAGGAAGTGGAAGATGGTGAAGCCGATCCTGAAGAAAATGTGTTGAAGCGTGCCCCTCATTCTATGAGAGTGGCGTTGAGCGATGAATGGAATCGACCTTATTCGCGCGAAAAAGCTGTTTTTCCAGTTCCAAATCTGCGATTCAATAAATTCTGGCCGGCCGTCAGTCGGGTGGATGATGCGTATGGAGATCGGAATCTGGTTTGTAGCTGTCTTCCGGTTGAAGCTTATTCAGAAGGACAGGAACCGGCTGCGGGTGAGTCGGTATATCCGGCATAACTAAATCGCCTGCCGATTGTAATTTTCCGGATGGCGAATAATCGACGAGATTTGAGGGTTGAGGCTGAAGCACAAGCGAGACGTTTGCGCCATCCAGTGTCAGATCCGCGAAGTCTTCGAAGACTTCGCGGATCTAAGAAAGTCATTGCGAAGTAGTCCCGACGCTTCGAGACGATTGCGGCAATTCCCAATCGTTGATCAAGTTTTTTGGAAACTCAGAGGGGTGTCCTCTCGAAGTATAACACCTCCCGAACAAATTCTAAAAAGCTCAGAATTTGTCCACCCTCCTCAAGGAGGGATTTTTACTCATAAAGATGGTCCGTATTCACCTCAGCCAATTCTATCATTAAATTCCCGATTTTTTCTGTCACCTCTTTCAAAAAAGCCTCTCCTTTTTCTTTCGTAGCTTTTTTTGGATTTCCGATGCCGGTATCGGCTGTAACTTGTGACCATTGACGTTCAGCCCACGCCCAGCCTTCACGAATACCTTTGATGACCGATGGTTTCTCAGCACCATCGCCGGCTTCATCAAGCGGACGAATGAGATCCTCCCGAAGATAGAGCATGACACTGGTTTCCATCTCATCGGCGTGGTCACCTTCCTCTTCGAACGTTTTGGATTTATCTCCCACCTGGAACCAATTACAGAGCGAGAGAAACATATCCGGAAATTCAAGGCCGAGTTCCCGAAGTAACGGTTTAAAGTTATTACCACCATGACCATTCAAAACCAACAGTTTTTTTATTCCCTGACGATTCAAAACAGTGATAATGTCCCGCAGAATGTGAAGTTGTGTGCTGGGGTTCAGGTTTAAATCGAGCTTGATATCAGCCTGACCCGTATTGACGCCAAACGGAACTGTTGGAAAAACCATCACTTTTTTTCCGGATTCCCACGCAATTTTTGCCGACATCTCAGCAACCGCATCCACCTGGTAATTATCTGTAGCGTATGGCATATGATAATTATGAGCCTCCGTTGCTCCCCAAGGCAAAACGGCCAACTCAACATTTATCTCTTTGATGTTCTTCCAGTTATTCTCGGCAAGGATATATGGTTTCATACAGGATACAGGTTACAGGTTTCAAGTTGCAGGTTATATTAATTTCTGGATTGAATTGACCGTCCAAGATAAAGAATGGAAATGTGTTTAAAGGAATAAATATCGTAAGGTTTTCACAATTTTTGGTTCATACTCATAAAAGTCAATTTTTATGAGTTATAAAAAACTGAAAGTCTGGCAACTGGCAAGAAAAGTATCGATTGATGTTCATAAAATGTCTTTGAGATTGCCTCAATTCGAACTCTAAGAATGCGGTAGTCAAATCCGTAGATCATCAAAATCAATTAGAGCCAACATTGTAGAAGGGTATGGAAGGAGAAAGTACATAAATGATTATTTACGATTTTTAATGTATGCTTATTCATCTGTGGATGAAATCAGAGACCATTTGGAAACTCTCTATGAGACTGGTTCGCTAAAGAATCAAAATACCTTTAATGATATTTCTGAAAAACTCAATATACTCGATAAAATGTTATACAGATTCATTCAAAGAGTTGAAAACGAGATCAGTTAAAAGTCCCGAATCTTGGATCTTGCAACCTGTATCCTTAACCCTGAACTTTGTTACGTCCATCCGGGAAGTTTAATAATCTGTCGATCTGTCTCGGGCTGCAAACTTTCACCAATGGTTGTATTCACGCCTTCCTTCTTGAGTTGTTCAAGCACCAGCAATCCATCCTCCAATTCAACATCCCGAACACTGAATGATTTCCCACGATCGCCGGACGCAACATAAACCTGTACCGAACAGAGATCTCTGTATCGCTGGAATGGACTTTGGTTGATCGAGACGTCCTGAACACGATTTTTCTTGATGTAAGCGGTAGATTTTGAAAGTCCTCTGCTTCGTAACGCAAGGGTATCATCGCCCCATCCAAGTGCAGTATCATTGTACTTCAGCCATCCCCACAGAATTGAGAGCAGCGGTAATATCCAAATTGCGAAATTCAAATCAAGCCAACCCCATGCGGTTGCCGTAATAACTGTGGTAAAAAAAGTTGATCTGAAAATGTATCGCCGCAAAGATCTTGCTGGCGGTTTCAAAGCATCTACTTCTGGTTGATATTCAGGTAAAACTTCAGCGAGCATAGAAAGTATACGCTCGCGTTTTATCAGTGGAAAAAATAACATCGAGCCTGTGCCTTTGTCATCTCCATATCCCGCCGCACTTTCGAGATGAAGTGATGCGTAGCCTAATGGCTGGCGAATAATTCCCTCGGAAATATGGATCGCCTGTATTCGATTGAAAGGTACTGTACTTCTTTTCTTCTCAAAAATACCGCGGGAAATTACAATCTCTTTCTCTTTGATTTCCAGCGAGAAGTTGCCGTAGTTGAACAGCGTTCCGAAAAACGAAAGCAGCCATGCAAATACAATAAAGCCGGCGATGAGTGCTATGTAAAACATCGCATCTGTTTGGGATGGCAAAATGCTGTACAAATAATCATAAAATTGAGACTCGCTGATCAGTGGTTCAACCTGCGAAAAGACCGTTCCAATTACCGATAATGCAATACCAAAACTTCCGGACGTTGAGGCGGCAATTAACAACTCTTTGTTAGGAAGAGAAATGGTTTGTTTGACTTCATCCTCAATATCAAACGTAGTTGTTTCAAACTCATCGCCCTCCGCTTTCGGTTTTTTTCGCCGAAGCAGCCGATTGATCTCTTCAGCCTTATCTCTGGTGATCGCATCAATGGATGCAGCCCTTGAACTTGCACCTGCAGTTTGGATATCAAGCCGAACCAATCCAAAAATTCTTTGAATGATACCCGCCGTAATATCAATCACCTGGATACGATCTTTCGTGAGGTAGAGATTTTTCCGTACAAAGATTCCACTTTTGATGTGAATGAGGCCATCTTCAACCTTAAAAAGAAAACGCCACCAGTTGGCTACTCCTCCAACCAATAGAAATACAAAGCCCCCCAACGTCCACCACCAGAATGAAAAACTTTCAGATTGAGCGCCGAAGAAAAGGAATACGATGATCGTGACGATATTTCCCCGGATCATTCCAAATGCACTGCTCAGGGCAGCAACAGGATGTTGGCGTTGGAAATCAGACATCTTCTTCAGCAAGCCTGGCGTAGGTTGAAATTTGTTTGCGAACGCGGTCGGCCAGTACCGAATCGAGGGCGGGTATTTCGTGGGTTGTTGCCGCTGTGGAGATTGAGACACTGGCGAGATCGTAATTTCTTAAAAGCGGCCCTTCGCGCGTATCCACATGTTGTACACGGCTCAGAGGAATCAGCGTTCGTGTTTTGAAAATGACTCCGCGTTTCAGGTCAATCTCATTTTCGTCGATAGCATATCGCCAGTTTTTCCAAGATAGATACGGCATCAGAAAAATCGAAAGAATCCAGAAAATGAATACAAGAATCGCTATGGAAAGAACAATCCATTGATGCGGACCCGCCAGGCCAAACACGATACTATAACCAACAGGTAAAATGAAGAGAAAAAGAGAGCGAAAGGAATTGCTCCATTGCCAAACACGTATTGCTCTTGGAGTTAATTTATGAAATGGAGGTTCAGTCATTCCGTTTCAAATAGCATGTAATTCGGTAGTACTTTTTATTGAGACTAAAAATAGACGTTTTTCTGCCAAACCGTAACCTGGTTTTGTATTTCCAAAGATATAGAGTGAATCAAAAAAGTATAGACACAAAAAAAGCCATCCCGAGGCTTCGGGACAGCTTTTTCTTCAAAATAGAAAATGCGAATTATCCTTTGTTTTTAATATCCTGGATTTCAACGCGGATATCCTGAGCTAATTTTTTCAGGTCTTGAAGTTGTTTTCTGGCACGTGTACCAGCAGCCTTATTTCCCTTTTCATAAAATTTATCAAGATCTTCTTCAAGCTCTGTCATCAGGCTTCTTACTTCATCAATTCTGCTCATTTAAATCTCCGTTAAGTTAGTTTTTGATTAGCGATGATAACTATACCATCATTCCGCATGTTATGAATCTTTGTTGATCCCTTACATAAAATAATCCCCTAATGTAAGGATATGACGGTAAAATACTGCTATGAACGGGTTAAAATTTTTTCTGGGTGATTTGAATTGATAAAAGATTGGCTAACGAGATAAAATTACGTTTCATCAATCTTTTAAGTAATTGATATTATTTGTTATACAGTTTTTCGTAAAGTTTGATATATGAGGATTCTCTTTTCAATTTTTTTCAGAGGAAAATCACTTGTATCAAAAAAAGTGCGTTTTTAAATCAAAAATCGCCATTCTGCTGAGCTTGGAAATCATCCGCTGCAATTTCCCCTCTTTTCTCATTTACAAAAAGGCAGACTACAAGAGCTATCAGAAATAAAGCGGCACAAAACAGCACGGATTGATGGAGTCCGAACTCCGCTTGCAACAGGCCTAATCCAATAATTCCAAATACGCCGGCGATTTTATTGGAGAGTCCCCAAAATCCAAAAAATTCTGCGGATTTTTGTTCGGGTGTAAAAATACCAACGAGAGCTCTGCTGGCAGACTGACTAGAACCCAGGCTGATGCCCGCAATCACACCAATCCAGAGAAACACATATTGAGCTTCGAAATCAGTGCCGAAAACTCCATTCATCCATACAGTGAGATCTGTAACCGCCCAAATTCCAAGTACTCCCAAAAACCAGAGTACGAGTGTGATATTGTAGGTGAGCTTAGCGCCGATTTTATCCTGGATATAACCAAATCCAAATGCCCCAAGTGCCGCTGTTATCTGTACAATTACAAACATTAAGATTCGAACGGATTCATCCCAGTTTACAACCTGGTCACCGTAAATGAACGCGAATGATACTACAATATAAACGCCGGCCATCGCAAAGAAGACCGAAACCAGGTAGACAGCAAGATCTTTGAACATACCAATCATCTGGAATGTATTGCCTAACCTCTTGAATCCAACAGAGAAAAAAGTCTCCCCCGGGGGAAGCTCTTTGCGGGCACCTGGCTCCTTCACCCATAAAAAGGTGGGAATAGCTGTGATCAGGAAGAAGATGGATGTAAACGGCCCCACCCAGCGAATGCGCTCATAATTTTCGGCGGTTGGCTCACCCAAAAAGTAGATCACAAAACCTGCGGCTACAAGTCCGCCTACATATCCAAGCGCCCAGCCAAACCCCGAAATTTTTCCAAGATCTTTCGGAGGCCCCAGGCTGGGCAAAAATGCGGCAATGAAATTTTCACCAATGGCATAAGCAAAATTGGAAATGATGAGCAACGCAACCCCCATCACGACAAGTCCCGGCTCAACAAAATAGAGAAAAAAGGTGCTGACCACCGTCATGATGTAGCTATAAAACAGGAATCGTTTTTTCATGGCCGAATAATCCATGATGGCACCAAATACGGGACCTGTTAACACCACGAGGAAATAACTAACGGCCAACGCAACGCTCCACAACAGATTTCCAAGGCGATACTCCTGTTCGGCATCTCCCACAATAACCGTTGTAAATAGAACAGGGAATATGACTGTGATGATGAGAAGAGTATATGTGGAATTGGCAAAATCGAACATTGCCCACCCAAAAATTTCTTTTTTGGATGCTCGTGGAATGTCACTTCGAAATCGTTTCATAAAGGAGTTTGTGAGTCAGGTTCAGAGCAGATATAACGATTTTAGGGTTTTAATAAAAGCGGGGCTTTTAATTTACTTTTTTAGTGGTGGGGCTCTTTTAATAAAGAACTTTCAAACTCTTAACCTGATCCTGTATCGTGGAGGGAGTTTTTGTTATCTTTAGCAAAAACAAATAAAAAGACTTAGAGAAGATTAATGTATAATATTGTTAAAATTCCTGGAGACGGAATTGGAAAAGAGATCACCGAGTCTGTAACCGCCATTCTTGATGCAGCCGGTGCCGACATAAATTGGATTGAGTGCGAAGCCGGAGAGGCAACGTATGAAAAAACAGGAAATCCCTTGCCGGATGAAACTTTTGAGGCGATTGATGAACATCGAATTGCTCTAAAAGGGCCTCTGACCACTCCTGTGGGAGCCGGATTTCGATCTATAAATGTGGCACTGCGCCAGAAATTTGACCTTTACAGTAATATTCGTCCGGCTAAATCGCTTCCCAATATTGAGAGTCCGTTTCGGGCGGTTGATCTGGTTCTATTCAGGGAGAACACACAGGGATTGTACATTGGCAAGGAGCACTGGGTTGATAAAAAGGAAGAACATGCTGAAAGTATTGCGGTTGTAACGCGAGAAGCCAGTGAAAAAATAATTACCGCTGCGTTTGAGTACGCGAAGAAATACAATCGCAAGAAAGTTACGCTTGTTCACAAAGCGAACATTTTGAAACTGACAACCGGATTATTTCTGAAAATTGGAAAAGAAGTTTCCGAGAATTACCCGGACATTGAATTCGAAGATCTCATTGTAGATAACATGGCTATGCAGATGGTTCTTCGTCCGCAACAGTTTGATGTGATCGTAACCACCAACCTTTTTGGTGATATTTTATCTGACCTTGCATCGGGTTTGGTTGGCGGACTTGGAGTAACCGGCGCTGCCAATATTGGCGATGATGCTGCTATGTTTGAAGCAGTTCACGGCTCGGCACCCGATATAGCCGGTCAGGGGAAAGCAAATCCAACAGCACTTCTTTTTTCAGCTTTGATGATGCTCGAATACCTGGACGAATATCGTTTAGCTGAAAAAATACGATCAGCCGTATATACAGTTTTACAGGATCATAAAGATAAATGTACCCCAGACATTGGTGGGCAAGGTACAACCCAATCATATACTGAAGCTATTTGCAAGCTCCTCCGAGATTGAGAAAAATCCTTTCTTAAAAAAGAACTTGTAAAAATTTGTGAATATTGAAGAGCAAATAAACAGGCTATTTTGAATAATGATAAAAGCCTCTATTGCAATACCTTTTTTTTCCAGGTATTTACATGTGCCTTCTCTGTAACTATTGCAAATGTCTTGCATCCATAGTATATAGCAGTTCAAACATTAAAATTTCTAAATTTTGGCTGATGGGTCCTGTAACCTGAATATGAATTTTTAAGAAAGTAGAATTACTCTCGGATCAGATAAGTAATTTGTGTAAAGAACTATGAAGTCGGACTATAAGATTTTAATCGTCGAGGATGAGTTGGTTTTGCAGTTAATGCTTGAGCATATGTTAAAAAAAATGGGTTTCGAGCACTTTGGCACAGCAACGAAAGGAAGTGAAGCTATAAAGAAAGCAACTGAAGAGTCTTTTAACTTAATTTTGATGGATATAATGCTTCAGGATGATGTTGATGGCATCGAAGCATATAATGAAATCAAAAAAAAGAAAGAGATTCCTGTAATCTATATTACAGGTAATACCGATCCAAGAAATAAAGAAAAAGCTCAGGATATTGGTTATCACGATTATCTCGGAAAACCCATTACTTTTTCCCATCTAAAAACTTCTATTGAACGCCTTAATGATATAGGCGACTGATAATAAGGACTATAGAATTTCTTTATTTTTATAAAATTTAAATTAAAAAATCTTATAATAGGTGCCCGCAAAGGTATAATCCTTTGTAATTGTGGAGACTAAAGTTTTTATGAGATTTTTTAGTAACGTATTTCTGGCAGTTTTTTTTCTCGTTATTCCAGCCGGAGTTTTTGCTCAAAGCCTTTCGACATCCATACAACAAGATGATCTCTTAAGGCGGTTGATGAATAATGTAGACTCTCTTTCTGAGAATGAAGCCGGGCAAGATATCTATCCTGAAAACCTTTCGGGTGCTTCCGTTACTTCTGCTTACCGTGCACTGAATGCTCTTTCGTTTGATACCAGTTCCTATTATGGTCCTCTCCTGCAAGAAGTAACGGCCGAAAAACAGGCCGCCGACGATGATTTTGGTCTCAGTTTCCGAAGCGGATATCGCGAAAATATTGAAGAGGGCATATTTACAGGTGGAGATATTTACTACATTCGACGTTTTAATGCTGGTTTTCAGTGGGATTTTTTGAGCGGAGGTTGGTTCGAAAATCAACAACGTGTTGAAGAGTTGGAAGTACGTGAAAAAATGGTTGGGCGAAATATTAGAATTCAGCGAGCCAATGAAGAGTACGAAAGGCTCTACAACCGAATGATCTTTCTCTTTAACCTCCAGAAGATTGATGTAATTCAAGAATATTTAACGTTGGTAAACGCCAATTTAGAACTGATGCAGCGTCTGCATTACCTGGATTACGAACCTTGGGAACGTGTATTGGAATTAAGTGAACTGAAGGCAAGACTCCAGAATGATTTGGCATCATACCAAGATTATAATAACCAGATTGAAGCTTCGGTTCCGGACAGCTTACTCGCTCAGTTAAAAGCTCTCGATGCATCTAAATTACCATTGTTGAAAATTGATGTTGAGGCAGCCACAGCCGCCAACGACACCTCTTTTGTGGATGGTACACTAACCAACGCAGATCTTGAAAAACTGAATTACAATTTCTTAAGCGATATTTCTCTGGCTGCTTACGCCGACTATAATATTTATGATGGAACCGGAAATGCTCTCAATCCGGAAAATATTGGAGGCAGAGAATATTTCTCTGTGGGTGTGAACTTGTCGATTCCTCTTCCCATCAACATCAGTGAAAAAAAGGAGATGGTTGCGCAGAGAAAGAAACGATATATCAATACACAGGAGAGGGAGCAATTTTCTGAGAATAAAGAGATTTACAACATCTATTATGAGTACAAATACAAAACTCAGCAGTTTATCCAGCTCTATAAGGATTATCAGTCTCGCCAGGAAACAATTGGAAACTACACTACCCTCAAAGATTTAGGGGATTCGGGATATAGTGTGCAGCGATTGGTACATGTTTTACTGCAACGTTATGCGGTGGTTTTGCAAATGATTGATCTCAAACAGCAAATGTACCTGCATTTGATAGACATGGATAAATACTTGGCGGATCAATCAATCTTGGAATTTGCCTCGCAACTGGATGTTTCGACCCTATTTCCACACAAATCTGTTCAGGCTGATGGAATCTATATTTGGTCGGGAACCTTGGCCGAAAACCGGAATGAAGTTTTGTTAACCTTTCTGAGTCAACTGAATGTTAAGAAAGTCTATTTATCTCTTGGATCCGATCGCTCCCTTTTAGAGAAAGCTTCAGATTTGATCCAGGTAGCCGAGAATAATGATATTGAATTTCAATTACTGGCCGGAGATAATGATTTGATACGATCCGAGAATCAACAAAGAAAATTACAGACCTTGGCGGGGCTGGCCACTGAAGCTGGCTTTACAGGAATTCATCTAGATGTTGAACCGCATACGCTTGATGATTGGGACGATCGGCGGGCTGAGTACGAGCAGAACTATGTGGCTTTGTTGGAAAACGCGAAACAGATTTTTTCTGAATCTGACCTGTCTCTGTCCGTCTCTATTCCACATTTTTATGAATCCATTCTATCCGATATTGAACAAACCGCTGATGAGATCGTCATAATGGCTTATGAAACCACAGATTTTGAGATCCTAAGACGAAGAATTGAAGATGAAACAGGGATTCTTGGCGATAAACTGCACGTTGCAATTCGTCCGGCTGATTTTGCGAACTTTGACGATTTGAATTCGTTCGTGCAAAAAATCAGAAGAGAAACAACCGTTCAAGAGGTTGTTCTTCATGATGCAGGCTCACTACTAAATATTGAAAGGGGAAGCAGATGAAAAGTGAATATTTTAATAAACGTTCTCAGTCTACCCAGCTTCGGGGTCACCGGGAAAAGCCTAAGCCCAAACAGATCAACTGGGATCGCATTGTCTATTTCATACTGTTATTGCTGATTGCGGGCTTCCTGTCTTATTACCTGTTTATGAATACGTTTTATGTATCAGGGGAAGGGCTCGTTGTCACCGAAACAGTGAAAGTTCGGGCCCCGGCGGATATTGAAATCCGGGAGCAGCTTGTATCAAGAAACAGTTATATCCAAAAAGGAGAGCCGCTTTTTCGGTATTCTCCGATCAATTGGATCGATCAAACCATCGATCAAATTGAAGAGTTGCAAGAAAATATATCTGATGAGCAGGAGGATATTGAAAACCTGCAGGATGATATTACCCTAAAGCGGCAGACCATTCAAGAGATTCAAGACCGCATAGCTTACCTGGAACAGCAGAAAGAAAATTTTCAGGAAAGAGTACGACTCAATGCAGCAACCTCGTACGAGTTAGATGAAGTGGAAGGCTCTCTGTTCACCGCCCGGTCGAGTTTGCGGCAGGCTCAGGTAGAGTTAAATGTGTTGGTAAATAATCTGAACCGACACATTCAGATTCGCGAAAATCTCGAAGCAGACATCCGGCAAGCCCAATCCAATGATGGCAGGTTACAAACATATTATTCACCGATTTCAGGACATGTGTTTGATATTTTTACGAGCGAGAATCAACAGGCATTCCGGTCCGATCAAATCATAAGCATAAAACCAACTCAGGCTGATGTTTATATTTTTTCTGTGTTTGATCGGGAAGATGCGAAGTATGTTAGCCCCGGAACGGTAATGAAAATTGAGTTTGATAATGGCGAGGAAAGTGAGGGCGTTATTCGAAGCAGCTATGATGCCCGGGAAAATTTAATTGATCATTTTGAGCAAACCGGCTCGCTGACTACCGAATATTTTGTTGTTGAAGTGATTCCGATAGATTCTACAGCGCGTGCTCAATGGCTGGAATTAGACAGGTCTGGATTAAACATTTACCGGAGAAAGGTAGGGTCAAACGAAGTGAATCTTCCTAATCAAGAAATAGATGAGTCTGAGTTAAATCTGAGCTCGACTGACAGAGAAGAAGAGGAACAGAATCAGATCCAACCAGATACGGCAACAGTACAAACCGAAGCCTCTTCCATTTCTGAATCTTCAGCAACCACAGATCAGGAAGCTTCAGAACCGGTTACACATACAGAAACTGTTGACCAACAAGAAGCAGTTACTCCGCAATATGGATTGATGGGTGATACATTTTACGACCAGCTTACGGGATATTCCATCAATCTTTACAGTTTTGATGATGAGGAAACAGCCGCGTCTGCATCCGATGAAATCAGAAGGGAAGGGTACCGCGTTGATGTTGAACCAGTAACGGTTCAAGATCAAGATATGTGGAGAGTTTCTGTCGGACAGTTTAAAACAATTGAAGATGCCCAGGCAGCGGCTGAAACATTACCTTCTTCCATTGCCGGAGATTATTTTATCAATCGCATTCAATAATGGTGAGGAAATTATGAATCAGACAACAGACATACTAAAGAAAATTGAGTTTGATAATCTGGATTTTCTGCGTTTGAGGCCCACACCATCGTTTAATCCGGATATACTTGGCGATTACGACGCGGTTATTGTTGAATATCCGAACCGTCATACGGTGTTGGAAACCATCAATAAGATTCGTGCGCATAATGATAAGAGTATCTATATCACTCCGGTTTTCCTGTTAAACACAGGAGGAAATATGGACGATACAATCGTTTCGCTCGCAGACGGAGTAATTTCAAATCTAACAAATCTTGATTCGGCCGCTGCTGCTACTCGAAAAATACAGAGCCGCATGTGATTCCTTTAATCCCAATACCAGAAGAAGCCTTATGAAACTGAACAGTTTAATAATTGATGACGATGCCTCCTTCCGGGTATTCCTGCGAAAGATGGTTGAGAACCATGAATCATTGAATCTAGTGGGGATGGCTGAAAATGGCGAGCAGGCAATGGAGCTGCTAAATTCAAAAACTATTGATCTTGTTTTTCTGGATGTTCAGATGCCGGATATGTCCGGTTTTGAGGTGTTGGATACAGTAAAAAATATTGCCCCCACACAGGTCATTATCACCAGCGGTAGTAGTGCTCATGGTATTAAAGCGTTTGATTATGGTATCACCGATTACCTGGTAAAACCATTTAAAAAAGAACGGTTTGATGAGGCTATAAGCCGTGTTCTTCGAAATGCCAGCCGAAATCAGTATACAACCACGTTAATCAACCGGATTTTGGGTAAGGTGCTTCTCTATATCCATACGCGGGATATCCAGGATTATCGCCCTCTGCCGTCAAGAGAATCAAAATTGGGATATATCTACCCGATGTTGACGGCCAATCTCGATTTCAAACGAGAGGAGAAAGCTCTTGATATTTTAGAGATGGCCGAACAGGAAGGATTTTTAACCTCATCGTATGTAGACAGTTTTTATACCTGTAATAATTGTTACAACAGTTATCTTTTATTTCGCGAAACCTGTCCGAATTGTCAGTCTGCGGATGTGGAATCCGAAGAGCAGATCCATCACTTTCCATGCGCGTACGTAGGCCCTGTATCAGACTTTCAAAACAGTGACGATCCCACAGCACTTGAATGCCCGAAATGCGAGCGCAGGCTCAAGCATATTGGTGTAGATTATGACAAACCATCTATCGTCTTTACTTGCAATCGGTGTGATCATGTTTTCCAGGATCCCATCGTAAAAGCAAAGTGCAATTCCTGCAATTCGGATATGCAAGTTGAAAACCTTTTGAAGAGAGATCTGAAATCGTATCAGCTTACAAGTTTGGGCAGAGATGCAGGTCTTGGTAAAGTAATTATCGATCTGAAAGAGTTTGATGATATGGTTGATGTAATTGATAAAGATTACTTTCATCGGATTTTGTCTAAAGAGATTGAACGGAAAAATGAAGCTACATTCGATAGTACTATTGCTTCCATTCAGCTCGAAAACATTTCGGAAATTTATGAGCAGATCGGAAATCAGAATAGTAAGAAATTGGTACGAGAACTCTTTGATCTGGTGAATAGTGAGATTAATCGATCAGATGAAGTGGTTTTTCAGAGTATGGTAAATATCTGGATTCTTATCACGGAAAAAGGAGTTCGCGAAGCCACTCCGGTTGTTGACA
>CAYRDO010000005.1:38867-41026 GCA_964422985.1 uncultured Rhodohalobacter sp.
ACAGAATTACCCAAAGAATTAAAAATCTTGTGGATGATAATTATGAGGGCTTTTCACTTTCCATATCTAAACGAATTAAACCGGTTGTAACCAATAAAACAGCTTCTGATCAATTGCAGGACTTGAATGAAGTGTTGCTTGAAAATTCCTGATTTATGGATGGTTTTTTTGAATTTTGGAGTCAGCAGGGAGTGAGCGGATTCGTTCGCATATTCTGGTTCTATTTTGTTTTTGAATTTACCCGCTACATCCTGTTAGACTACGTCTTTCTTCTAATTTTCAAGTTGGATCAGTACTTCAACAAAGAAAGCTATGAAACGGCAAAAGAGCATTTATGGAAAGACAATCCTCTCATCACCATTATTATACCAGGGAAGGATGAAGGCTCTAACTATTATCGATTGGTTCAGTCACTACGGGAGCAAACCTATCAAAATTTTCAGCTCATTATTGTTGATGATGGCTCCGAAGACGAGTCGGCTGTAATAGGCCGTCAGATGCAAAAAGACGGAGTGATTGACCTGTTTCTGAGAAATGAAGAGCGCGGCGGAAAAGCATCAGCAGCGAATTTAGGTTTGAGATATGCCAAAGGCAAATATGTGGTTCATATGGATGCAGACACATCTTTTTTCCGTAATGCGATTGAAGAGGTGCTTATTCCGTTTTACCGGGAAGAAAATGTAGGAGCTGTGGGGGGTACGCTTGAAGTGCGAAATAGTGATGATAGTCTTGCTACCCGATTCCAAAGTATTGAATACTTGATGAATTTCACCGTCGGTAGAATGGTAGCCAGCTCACTTCGAATACTCAGGGTTATTTCCGGAGCTTTTGGAGTGTTTAGAACAGATTTGTTAAAAGAGATTGGCGGTTGGGATGTTGGCCCCGGTATGGACGGAGATATTACATTAAAAATCAGGAAAATTGGGTATAAAGTGGAGTACACACCATCGGCGGTATGTTTAACCAATGTGCCTACGTCATTTGGGAAGTTAGCAAAGCAACGTATCCGATGGAGCCGCTCGTTAGTTCGCTTCCGGTTCAGAAAGCACAGAGATTTTTTATTTCCCTCAAGCCAATTCAGGCTCATTGATTTTTGGGCGGTAATGGATAATATCTTTTATAATTTTGTACTGAACTTTTTGTGGTGGTTCTATCTTCTGGAAATCATCATAAACTTCACTCATCATATTTTCTATATATTTTTGGCCGGTACACTTTTATATACAATTTCCAAATTTATCGAGTTTGGGGTGGTTCCAATTCTTTCATCGAATAAATCTGATAAAGCCTGGTTAATGGCGTATATACCCGGAATGACGTTTTATACAGGTTTCTATATTCGTTTTGTTAGAACGTATGCGTATATAAAAGAGCTCTTCTTTTATAGCTCCTATAAAGATCAATGGAATCCAGATAAAGCCTCCAAAGCAGCAAGAGAAGTAGAGGATCGAATCAATGCGGTATTCACAAAAGGATGATTAAATATGTGTATGAAATCATGGATATTAATATGTCCTTATCATGATTAGATATATTTAAGATTGTAGATATTCTACAGTCTGTTTTAAAGTTAAGTAATGAAATTCTAAATAAAAGAGATATTCATTACGATGAGAATTACGAAGCTTCTGGGGTATGGAATTCTATCATTCGTATTTGTTGCGGCGGGATGTGATACTCTCACAAATCCCTCCACTGAACAAGGACAAGATCAAGAGATTTTTACGATTACAAATGATGTAGCCGAGAGAACTATTGATTATAACAGATCCGCAAAAGCTCATAATGTTGAGGCGAATGCTGATGCTACAGATTATCTGGATTTGGAAGATATTATTGAATCTCCGGTAGTGAACGGTAACAAAACAACAGCCAGCCACTTAGTGATTTTGATGAAGATGGTAACAAGGGCGGAAAAGGTGATAAAGATGACGATGATGATTAGAATCTGACATCTGCCAGGGGATGGCTATCAATTGAATCCATTTTGAAGTAAAGGGGATTTTGTCAAAGAATCCCCTATTTTTAATGATTACTTTCCCAATTTTACATTCACAACTTTTTTATAAATAGAACATCAAGAGAAAGTTGTTGAGCTAAGTATTAGACTATTTTAAAGTTACTAAATAATTGATTTTTCTTAATTAAATTCCTCCAAT